>CAKUBN010000061.1 GCA_934643185.1 uncultured Eubacteriales bacterium | reverse complement strand
GTGTTCCTCGGAAACTATTCTCCGGAGCCGCTCGGCGATTACTTCGCGGGCCCAAACCACGTGCTGCCCACCAGCGGCACGGCGCGTTTCTTCTCGCCGCTTTCCGTCGATGATTTTATCAAAAAATCGAGCTTTATCTACTATACGGAAGCGGAGCTTCTGAAAGCTGCCGACGACATCATCCGCATTGCCGAGACCGAAGAGCTGACCGCGCACGCGAATTCCATCGCCGTCCGCAAGAAAAAGTGATCCCGGAGGTAGTTTATGTATACGCTGAATGAAAAGATCCGCGATTTAGAGCCGTATGAACCCATTGCGGGCGAGTATAAAATTCGTCTGGACGCAAACGAATCGTTCCTGTGCCTGCCGGAATCCGTTATGGCGTCCGCTTTGCACGCCATGATGAGAGTGGAGCTCAACCGCTATCCGGATCCCACCGCAAAAGACCTGTGCGCCGCCTTTGCCAAAAGCTATAAGGTAAAGCCGGCGTGCGTTGCGGCGGGCAACGGCAGCGATGAGCTCATCAACGTCATTTTCCAGAGCTTTCTGATGAAGGGCGAGACCTACGCGACGCTCACGCCGGATTTTTCCATGTATGATTTTTACGGCTACGTTTCGGAATGCCGCGGCATCGAAATCAAAAAAGGCGAAAATTTCACAATCGATATTGACAAGGTGATCGAAACCTGCAACAATGAGAACGTAAAGCTGCTCATTTTCAGCAACCCGTGCAATCCGACGTCCGTCGGCCTCACGCGCGAAGCCGTGCGCAAAATCATCAGGGGCGTCTCCGCGCTCGTCGTGCTCGACGAAGCCTATATGGATTTCTGGAACGAATCTATGCTCGGCGAATTTGAAAACTACGATAATTTACTCATCTTGAAAACGTGCTCCAAAGCATTCGGTCTCGCCGCGCTGCGCGTAGGCTTTGCCGTGGGCAACGAAAAGCTTGTCCGCGCCATCAAGGCTGTAAAGTCGCCGTATAACGTCAACACCTGCTCGCAGAAAATGGCGGAAGCCGTGCTGAAAAACCGCGCGGAAGCCGATGCCGCCATCCGCAGATTGCTGCTTTCGCGAGACGAATTACAGCAGAAATTCGACCGCATGGCGCAGCGCTTCCCGGAAAAGCTCCAAACGGTAAAGAGCGTTACGAACTTCGTCGTTCTGCGCACGCCGTACGCAAAGGAGCTCTACGAGCGCCTTTTGGCCGAATCCATCGCGGTGCGGTACTTTAAAAACATGTCCGCCCTGCGCATCACGGCAGGCTCCACGGGCGAAAACGCAGTGGTCACAGAGCACATTCAGCGGTTCTTTGAAGAAAAAGAGCAAGCGTAAATCGGGCTTTAGGCCCTTTTAGGGGGAAACGATATGGAACGTGCAGCAACAGTTGTGCGCCAAACAAAAGAAACGAACATTGAGCTGACCTTGGGGCTTGACGGCGGCGAGGTTGTCGTCGATACCGGCGTGGGCTTTTTCGACCACATGCTCACGGCGCTTGCCGTGCACGGCGGCTTTGGCCTCCGGTTAAAAGCTGAGGGCGACTGGAATGTCGATTGCCACCACACGGTGGAAGATACCGGCATCGTGCTTGGCCGTGCGTTTAAGCAGGCGCTCGGCGACCGAAGCGGCATCGTGCGCTACGGCCATGCCATGATCCCTATGGATGAAGCGCTCGGTTTCTGCGCCGTAGACGTCAGCGGCCGCCCGTACCTTGTGTTCGACGCCACATTCCCGCAGGAGCGCGTCGGCGATTTCGACACCTGCATGACGGAGGAGTTTTTCCGCGCCTTAAGCGATAACGCCGGCTTCACGCTGCACCTGCGCTGCCCGTACGGCAAAAATTCCCACCACATGATCGAAGCGCTGTTCAAAGCCTGCGCGCACGCCCTGTGCGACGCCACAGCGGAAAACAGCACCGGTGCCGTGCTTTCCACCAAGGGCACGCTTTCGGAATAAACTTGAACATACAGTTATATACACTTTTTGCATATACGATAATTTGGGATATAGGAAAGAAGGGGTTTACCATGATCATTTTACCGGCGATCGACCTCAAGGACGGTCAGTGCGTTCGCCTGTTCCAGGGCGATTACGCCACGGCGGAGCAGGTGGCAGAGGACCCGGTCAAAACGGCGCAGGCTTTTGAAGAGCAGGGCGCACGTTGGGTGCACCTTGTCGACCTCGACGGCGCAAAGGCACGCCGCCCCGTAAACGACAGCACCATTTTCTCCATTCGCGATAACGTCTCGATGAATATAGAAGTCGGCGGCGGCATCCGCGATATGGATACCGTAGAATATTACCTTTCGCGCGGCATCAACCGCATTATTCTGGGCTCTGCGGCGCTGCACAGCCCGGAGTTCGTGCGCGAGGCCGTGAAGAAGTACGGCAAAAAAATCGCCGTCGGCATCGATGCCTTAAAGGGCAAGGTCGCGGCAGAGGGCTGGACGGCCCAAAGCGAAGTGGATTACCTCGAAATGGCAAAGCGCATGGAAGACATCGGCGTGCGCTACCTCATCGTGACCGATATTTATAAGGACGGCACCATGAACGGCCCGAACCTCGTCATGCTCGATAAGGTCAACCGCGCCGTCAGCTGCAACATCATCGCAAGCGGCGGCGTCAGCAACTTAAAGGATATCGTAGACCTCAATGCGCTCGGCGTGTACGGTGCCATTGCGGGCAAATCCGTCTACACCAAGGCGCTCGACTTAACCGCGGCCATCACCGCCTGCCAGCGCCTTTCCGGCAAGTCCTTCAAGTGCAGCGAGGAGATCGAAGACCATCTCGAGCGCTACTTTAAAAAGTCAGAGCTTATCCCGTGCATCGTGCAGGAGGCCTCCACAAACGAGGTGCTCATGCTGGCGTACATGAACCGCGAGTCCATGGCGAAAACGCTCGAGACAGGCTACACGTGGTTCTACAGCCGCAGCCGCCAAACGCTGTGGAATAAGGGCGCCACAAGCGGCCACACGCAGAAGGTCATCAGCATGTACGCAGACTGCGACGACGACACACTGCTCGTCAAGGTCGTGCAGGTGGGCGCAGCGTGCCACACCGGCAGCCACAGCTGCTTCTATAAAGAGATCGCAAGAAACTGACGGAGGGGAATACTATGGATATTTTGCAGCAGCTTTACGATACCGTTTTGGAGCGCAAGGGCGAAAAGCAGGAGGGCTCCTACACCTGCTATCTCTTCGAGCAGGGGCTCGATAAGATCCTCAAAAAGTGCGGCGAAGAGTGCAGCGAGGTCATCATCGCCGCGAAAAACGGCAAAAAGGAAGACACCGTGGGCGAGATCAGCGACCTTCTCTATCACCTCACCGTCATGATGGTCAACGAGAACATCCCGCTCGACGACGTGCGCGCGGAGCTCGATCGTCGCCACGGCAAAACGGGTAACCTCAAAACCTTCCACAAGGTGGACCACAATACATGACACAAAACGAAAAGCACGCCTTTTGGGCGCAGGAAGAGCAAAACGCCAAAATGCACGGCTGGGATTTTTCGCACATCCGCGGGCGTATGGAAGAAGCCCCCTTGCCGTGGGACTATAAGCAAAAGGTGCTCGATTTTCTATAGCCGCAGTCTGAAATTTTAGACCTCGGCACGGGCGGCGGCGAGTTCCTTCTGTCCCTGCGCCACCCGTTTGCGCAGACAAGCGTCACAGAAAGCTGGCAGCCGAATTTTGAGCTGTGCGAAAAAAAGCTCGCGCCGCTCGGCATCACCGTGCGCAAAACCGAAGAGAGGGGGCCGCTCCCGTTTGCAGACAGCAGCTTTGACCTCGTCTTAGACCGCCACGAAACGTACGACATCGCGGAGATCCGCCGCGTCCTAAAGCCCGGCGGGTATTTCATCACGCAGCAGGTGGGCGGCAGCAATGACCTGCGCCTGCGCGCTTTGCTCGGCAATAATAAGACCGAAATTCCTGATTTCAACCTCGAAAACGAGCTGCCGCGCTTTAAAAACGCCGGCTTTACGGTGAATTTCTGCGACCAGGCCTACGTCACCGACCGTTATTTCGACGTCGGCGCGTTCGTGTGGTACGCAAAGGTCCTGCCGTGGGAATTCGGCAATTTCACGGTAGAAAGCTGCCTGCCGCAGCTCAATCAGCTCGACGCGCTGTGCGAAAAGCAGGGGTACATCCCCAGCGTGCAGCACCGCTTCATCCTCATCGTCCGCAACAGAAAGCCGAAAGCATAAGGGGGAGACAGTATGGCAGCGAACATTCGCTTTGCGACCGAAGCAGACATTCCGGTCATTTTAGAGTTCATTCACGCGCTCGCCGCGTACGAAAATATGGAAGATCAGGTCATCGCAACGCCGGAGCTTTTAAAAGAGTGGGTCTTTGAAAAGAAAAAGGCAGAGGTTTTTCTCGTTTCGGAAGACGAAAAGCCCGTGGGCTTTGCGCTTTTCTTCCACAATTTCTCCACGTGGCTTGGCCGCGCGGGCATTTATCTTGAGGATCTTTTCGTGCTGCCGGAATATCGCGGCAAGGGCTACGGCAAGCTGCTGTTAAAGCGCCTTGCGCGGCTCGCTTTGCAGCGCGGCTGCGGCAGACTGGAGTGGGCGTGCCTCGATTGGAACACCCCAAGCCGCAAGTTCTATGATTCCCTCGGCGCCGTGCGCATGGAGGAGTGGACAACGTACCGCCTGACGGGCGATGCACTTTTGTCCCTTGCGTCCAACATCTCACTCAAATAATTTCGCAAAAGCAAAAGAGGCGGGCTGCAGCTCGTCTCTTTTTGTCGGTTCTGCGGCTTGCATTTATGCAGGAAAATGTGGTATGATATTTCCGCAATTTCACGAAGAATAGGGGAAAATGCAGAATGAAAAAAATTCTGTTCATTGCGACCGGCGGAACCATCGCTTCGGCGAAAACGGAAAACGGCCTCACGCCGGCGATCACATCAGATGAGCTTTTAAACGCCGTGCCGCAGGTCAAGGACCTGTGCGAGGTGGATACCGTGCAGCCGTATAGCCTCGACAGCACCAACATGTGCTGGAAGCAGTGGATCCACGTGGCGGAGATCATCCGTGATAACTATACAAAGTACGACGGCTTTGTCATCGCCCACGGCACGGATACGCTTTCCTACGCGGCGGCAACGCTCTCGTATCTCATCCAGAAAAACGAAAAGCCCATCGTTTTAACGGGCGCGCAGAAATCCATCGAGGTGCCGGACGGCGACGCGCGGCGCAATTTGTTTGAAGCGTTCGTATACGCCACAGATGCCCGTGCATGCGGCACACACGTCGTTTTCAACGGCCACGTCATTGCAGGCACCCGCGCCAGAAAAACGCATACAAAGAGCTTTGACGCCTTTTCCAGCATCGATTTCCCGGACATCGGCGTGTTCTACGATAAAAAGCTCCTGTGCTATATCGATGAGCGCCCGGAGTGCCCCGGCGCGGTGTTCTACGATAAATTGGTGCCGGAAATTCTCTCCATCCGCGTCATCCCGGGCATGGACCCGTCCGTGTTCGATTACATCACCGCGCATTGCCGCGGCGTCGTCATCGAAAGCTTCGGCGTCGGCGGCATCCCGTACTACGGCGACAACGCGTTTGAAGAAAAGATCGCCGCGTTAATGGAAAACGGCGTGCGCGTCGTCATCACCACGCAGGTCCCGCACGAGGGCAGCAACCTCTCCGTGTACCGCGTGGGCCATATCATCAAGGAAAAATACCGCGTTTTGGAGGCCTCCAACATGACAACGGAAGCCGTCATCGCCAAAATGATGTGGGCGCTGGCCTATTCCGAGACCCGCGAGGAATTTGAAAAGCTCTTCTGCACCCCCGTAGGCAAGGACCAGCTGTAAGGCAATGATATTCGCCTATGGCGCATGATATAGCTGCGCTATGCTATCCGGCTCATGCCGGGTGATAGTGCCCTTCGGGCAGTTTTTTGGCGAATATATCATAGCAAGTGAAGCTTGCTATATCATTTTCCGAAAGGAAAATATCATTCCGTGCGTAAGCGCGGAATATCATTACAAAAAGAAAAAGGCAGACTCACGCAGTCTGCCTTTCGTTATGTTCCGTTCTGTTTACTTTTTCACAGCTAACTCGTCGCGCTTCTTTTCCAGCAGCGCGATCAGCTCGTCGATCATCGCGCCGGGGTCGTCCGCCGTGTCGATCATCGCAGAAAGGAACGGCGCCACCAGCGTGGGGTCCTGGATCGTCTTGTCGCGCAGCTGCAGCTGGGCGTATTCCTCCTCCGTCACGCACGGCGCAAAGGTGCGCGCATAATTGCGGAACGTCTTCACAAAGCCGGCCGGGGCGATCATCCCCTTTTTTAAAAGAGAATTCACCATCAGGTGAATGTAGCTGTCCTTCCAGGTCTTCTGCGGGGAAAGCGCAACCATCTCCGATGCGGACAGCGCGCGGTCCGTGTGCCACAGAAGATACATGACCTCGCTTTCGCTTTTTGTGAGCGTCGTCTTTTTCATATAAATCCGTAACCTCGCTTTAGTAGGAATTTGCGCAGGGTTTTATGGGAACATTATATAATATAATGCACATGTTTGTCAATGTTTTAGGCAAAATTTAGTTGAAAAATTTTCCTATCAGCATTTTTGTAAGGTGCCGAAAAGTAAAAACTTGAAAAAACCTATCACAAAGCCGCAAAATAAAGCCGCGCTTCTCATTCGCCCGTAAAGCACAGAAAGCGGGGAAAAGAACACCCCAAAAAGCTGCGCAGCATCGCTTTAAAAGGCAAAAAACGGGCCCTAAACGAATTTTTTTGCAAAGAGAAACGGATTTCTTCTATTTTTCGGGAAAAAAGCCTTGACTTTTTTGCCCCCTGCCACTATAATTATTTGTGTTATTTCGTGCTAAGTAACAAATACAAACCCCTGCCTGATGGCGGATGGGAGGGATATAGATGGCTGAAATCAGAATCAAAGACAACGAATCTTTGGAGAGCGCACTCAGACGCTTTAAGAAGCAGTGCGCAAGAGCGGGCGTTATTCAGGAAGTTCGCAAGAGAGAGGCTTACGAAAAGCCTTCCGTTAAGCGCAAGAAGAAGTCCGAAGCAGCTCGCAAGCGCAAGTACAAATAATCAAACGTGAAGAAGCGGGCTTTTTGCCCGCTTTTTTGTGTAAACGGGTTTTTCCCGAACAACACAGGAGGCAAAGACCAAAGCTATGGCGGTATTTAAACCGACCGGCACGCTCCACTGCGTGACGGAGCTTACGCCCAAAATGCTGAAAGCGCTCCATGTGCACATGATCGTGCTCGATGTGGATAACACCATGTCGCCGCACGGCTCGCAGACGCCGTTCCCCGGCGTGCGGGCGTGGGCACAAAGCGTAACGGCAAGCGGCGTCAAGCTGATCGTTGTTTCCAACAATTACAAAAAACGTGTGGCGCCCTTTGCCGCGCAGTTCAATCTGCCGTTCGTTTCTTTCGCGTGCAAGCCGTTTCCACTCGGCTACCTGCGCGCAAAGAAAATGGCCGGCACGCCCCGCAGGGAATGCCTTGTCGTGGGCGACCAGATCTTCACCGATATCCTCGGCGCAAACCTTTGCGGAATGCGGTCGGTTTTACTTGACCCCCTGTCGCCGGATCCTTCCGCCACGGTGCGCTTCAAGCGCAGTCTGGAAGGCTTTTTGCGCCCGCACTATACGCGGCTCACGGCCGGGGAAGAAACGGTAAAAAGCAAAGCATAAAGGGCACCTTTGGGTACACATTAGAAAGGGGAATTATCAATGAGCAATCCGATCGAACGTCTTACCAATTCTGTCATCGGCGGCGATAGCAAAAAAGCGGCGCTGATCGTTTCCGAAACGAATCTCTATTACCTCACGGCGTTCCCGTCCACAGACGGCGCACTGCTGCTCACTTCCGAGCAGGCTTATTATCTCCTCGATTTCCGTTACACTGAGGCCGCACGCGCCAAGGCGCAAAATGTGGAGGTTGTGGAGTTCACCTCGCTTAACGAAACCTATAAGACGCTTCTGAAAAAGCACGGCATCACCGAGGTGTACATGGAATACGCCGCTCTGCCCTACGGTCATGCGAAGCGTTTTGAGCAGCTCTCCGAAGAGTGCGGCGCCAAGGCGGTTTTGGATACGACCTTGGACGATGCCATCCGCAAGCAGCGCATCGTCAAGAGCGATGAGGAAGTGAAGAAAATCTGTGACGCACAGGCCATCACAGACGCTACGTTCGAGCACATCCTCCCCTATATCAAAGAAGGCGTAACGGAGCGCGAGATCGCGCTGGAGATCGAGTTCTTCATGCGCAAAGAGGGTGCGGACGGCAACGCGTTCAACCCCATCGTCGTCACCGGCGCAAACGGCTCGCAGTGCCACGGCATTCCGGGCAACACACAGATCAAAAAGGGTGATCTCATCACCATGGATACCGGCGCCATGCTCGCGGGCTATCATTCCGATATGACCCGTACCGTCGCGCTCGGCTATGTAAACGATGAGCAGAGAGCCATCTACAACACGGTCTTAAAGGCGCAGCTCGCCGTTATCGACGGCGTACACCCGGGCATGCGCTGCTGCGATGTGGATAAGATCGCGCGCGACATCATCGAGACCCCGTACCCGAACACGTTCGGTCACGGCCTCGGCCACGGCGTAGGCTTCGAGATCCACGAGTGGCCGCGCTTCAATAAGACCGATGAGACCATCTGCGAGCCGGGCATGGTCATCACCGATGAGCCGGGCATCTACATCCCGGGCAAGTGCGGCGTGCGCATTGAAGACATGCTGCTCATCACAGATGACGGCTGCCGCAGCCTTACGCATTCCCCGAAGGAGCTCATCATCCTGTAAAATTTCCGAAAAAACGGAGAAACAGAACGGTTTTTTCTTGAAAAAAGCCGCTTTCTGTTATACAATAGACCTAAGAAAAATTTGGAGGTATTATCTATATGGTAACCGCAGGCGATTTCAGAAACGGCGTCACCTTTGAAATGGACGGCAACGTTTACTCGATCATTGAATTCCAGCACGTCAAGCCCGGCAAGGGCGCGGCGTTCGTCCGCACCAAGATCCGCAACGTGATCTCCGGTGCCGTGACGGAAAAGACGTTCAACCCGAACGATAAGTACCCGACCGCTTTCATTGAGAGAAAGGACATGGAGTATCTCTACAATGACGGCGACCTGTACTATTTCATGGACAGCGAGACCTATGAGCAGCTGCCGATCAGCCCGAATGTCCTCGGCGACAACTTCCGCTTTGTGAAGGAAAACATGGTTTGCAAGGTGCTCTCCTACAAGGGCAACGTTTTTGGCATTGAGCCGCCGAACTTTGTTGAGCTTCAGGTCACGGAGACCGAGCCGGGCGTGAAGGGCGATACCGCTACGAACGTCACGAAGCCCGCTACGCTGGAGACCGGCGCAGAGATCAAGGTTCCGATCTTCATCAACGAAGGCGAAATGATCCGCGTCGATACCAGAACCGGCGAGTACATGGAGCGCGCATAAGCGTTTTTCCTTGTTCCATACGCCGAAACACCCGGGGCGAAAGCCCTACGTTAGGCAGCGCGTTTGCCTGCCGGAAAGATAGGTGCAAGCATGACAAATTCCGAGAAAGCGGCATACATCCGCGGTTTGATGGAAGGCATGGATCTGGACCCGAATGCGAAGGAGACGAAGCTCTTCAACGCGATCGTTGACCTGCTCGACGACCTCTCCCTTTCCGTTGAGGAAATGGAAGACGCATACGATGAGCTCAGCGGCCAGGTAGACGAGATCGACGAAGACCTCGGCGAGCTGGAAGAAGAGTTCTACGACATCGACGAGGACGAAGACGATTACGACGATGACGACGCATGGGAAGACGACGAGGACGAGTGCTACTACGAAGTCACCTGCCCGAAGTGCGGCGATACCATCGAGCTCAACGAAGAAATGCTCGATGAGGGCTCCATCGATTGCCCGAACTGCGGCGAAACGCTGGAGTTCGACCTCGAAGAAGACGAGTCCTGCGATTGCGGCGAAAACTGCGACTGCAATAAGGAATAATTTTCGGGTCATATAAAACCTGTAAAGAACGGGAGAGTCGTTTTGCGGCTCTCCTTTTTCTTTCCCCAAAGCCAATTTCGGGCTTGCATTCAGACTTAATTTGTGATATAATCTTTAAGCTCAGATATATATCCGGGCCATTAGCTCAGTTGGTTAGAGCTACCGGCTCATAACCGGTTGGTCCAAGGTTCGAGTCCCTGATGGCCCACCAGAGCAATATTAAACAAAGCCCTCAAGAAGTCTTCTTTCTTGGGGGCTTTGGCTTTTGCAAAGCTTTGCAATGAAATGTAAATATGAACGCTTAGGCGGTACTGTCTATATGGCAGTGCCGTCTTTTTTTATTTTAACATGGTTTCGAGAATTTCTTCACGGGAGACAGAAGTGAATTTAGCATTTTGTGTAACACAGAAATTTTCACAGCAGACATCGAAGTTTCCATGATAATGCTCACTTATATATTTCTTGAATTTTGAGGACACATTTTTAAAAATGGTATAGGCATAACGTGAATTCTTTATTAGTTGATTATACTCTTCGCGTATTTCGCTTGGCAAAATCTTGGGGCAAATAAGACCAATTTTCTTTTGCCCATTTTGAGAAGTGTTTACGTTAATCGTATTCCGGATAAAATCTGTAAATTCCTGCGGGCTGTTATCGGTTTGTTTGATCTGAATACGGCCGGTACGATTGCCAAGCTTTTCAACAGCAGTAATTACGAAAAAGTGCTCACGCGTAATGACGATCGGAATGACATCGATTTCTACTGGCAAGTTTAGCATCTCTGCAGGTACTTTTTTGTATTTTCTGATTTGTGTTCTTACAAGAGCTTTTTTAATAAGGCATGTCATTTTTTTGAGCGGTGCGGTTACTGCCCAATTTTAATTTGTTTTGGAGAGAACATGCTGTGATTTTTCCGTTTGATGTGTTTATCAAATCTATAGCGGCAAGCCATTTCTTTAATGGCGTATGTGAATCCTGAAAAATCGTCCCGGAGGTCACAGACATTTTATATCCGCATTTCTTACATTTATATTTGATCTCTTTCGTTTTCCAGGCTTCCGCACAGCCGCAGCGCGGACACTTAAATCCGTTTTTCCATCGTATGGAAGCCAGATATTCTCTGCATTCGTAATCAGATGTATTCATGCCTATATTTAGTTCCATAAACATCCCTTCCTTATTCAATAGAATACTATACCCATTTAATTCCGTCAAGTGAATTTAATTGTGAATATCAGTTATAGACAGCACAAAACAAAAAAATTTTTGGAGGGTTGTCAAGATGACTGACTTCACAATTTCAACGAAACTCGCAAGAGAATTTGCATTTGAGTGCTTTGATGTACTATCACGAGAAATCGAAAATGCAAAAGAAAAACAGAAAAACGGAGCGAAGGAGGTGAAAAACACAAGTAGCCGTGCAAACACCTCCAGAAACTAAATCAAAGAAAGGTGAAAACATGAAAATTCAAGATTTATTATTAAAATTTCAGGGTGTAAAGCAGGTATCTGAAAATCAGTATATGGCAATTTGCCCTGCACATGACGATCATAATCCCAGCCTGTCTATTGGATTTTCAAAAGACGGAAAACAGATTTTACTCAACTGCTTTGCCGGGTGCAAAGCGGAAGATATTCTGAATAACGTGGGGCTAAAACTAAAAGATTTGTATGACAATGATGAAAGGAATGAAACAAATATTATGAGCAAAACAGTCTATACTTATTACAATGCGGATGGTTCTATTGCGTATACCAAAACTCGTTTCGATAAAGCGGATGGGAAAAAGAGTTTTTCTTTTGAGCGCCCGAACGGGGAAAGAGGGCTTGGCAATGCAAAACCGGTTCCGTACAATTTGCCGGAGGTTATTCGTGCGCAGAAAGTCTATTTCGTCGAAGGAGAAAAGTGTGCGGATGCGGTTATTCAGGCAGGAAGAGTTGCAACTACGCTTAACTGCGGTGCCGGGTCAAAATGGCTTTCGGAATATCAGGATTACTTCATGAATAAAGAGGTCGTCATTCTTCCGGATAACGATAAACCCGGAATGAAATACGCGAAGAAAATTGCGGAGAATATTCCGAATGCAAAGATCGTTTGTTTACCCGACTTGCCGCCTAAAGGTGATGTATATGATTGGTTGAAAGCGGGACATTCTATGGAAGAAGTGGATAATTTGCCTTATTTGGATATTTCGGAACAGGATGAGAACACAGAATTGAAATCGGAACCCCAAAAAAGAAAAGGAGGTAAAAATAAAGCACAAGAGAATACTTTACTGGAAATTTTACGAGAGCAAGGTGCAACACTGTTTATCAACAGCGTAAATAATGAGCCGTACATTGCGCTTAGACAAAATAAGCATTTGAAGGTTATGAAAATCGAGAGCGGAGAGTTTAACACGTATGCAACTTATATATATCGTGAAAAAGCGCAAAGTGGACTAAAATCAGAGAACACGAAACAAGTGGCTTTATGCGGCGACCCTTTCTACGGAATTATGCGAAGCCAAGGACAATTACCATTTGGGCAAGCTGGAACGAACGTTGGCCAAGGCGGATTTGCTGATTCTGGATGAGCTGAGCTATCTCAGCTTTAACAGGCACCAGTCGGAGTTGCTGTTTAAAGTCATCTCAGACCGAAGCGAAAAGAGCAGCACCATTGTGACCACCAACCTACCGTTTTCCAAGTGGACGGATTTGTTTGAAAATACCACAATGGTAGCAGCCCTGATTGACCGGCTGACCTTCCGCAGCTACGTGCTGGACATGAACGGAGATTCCTACCGGCTGAAAGCGACTATGCAGAATAAAGCTTAGCAGGGTGGCTCAAATATTCGTGAGCGGAGTGGCTCACTTTTTCATGGTCGTTGGTGGCTCAAATATTCATGAGCGCCTGGCTCACTTTTTCATTGACATTTACAGATAAATTCACGATCACGTTTACTACCGGCGACGATGAAGTTGAAATCACCGATGCGCTGTTAAGTAAAATTGAAAGCGTAAAGAATAGAAAAGAAGGGACTTCTTTTTGTCTATCAAATGTTGTGGCCCACCAGAAAAAAAGGTCTTTGTCATTTTGACAAAGACCTTTTTTCAGTGAAATTCGCCTTGCGGCGAGTGAAATAATAACCTTTGGTTATTGTGAAATTGCTTCGCAGTGAAATGCGCTGCGCGCGTTAAGGGCGGATTTTATAACAACTACAAGTTGTTTTTCACTATTCTGCGTAAGCAGAAAATTTCACAATATGCGTCAGCATATTACAGACCGTCGAGAAACCCCAGTTTTGTGTCAGGCAAAACTGGGGTTTTGAA
>CAKUBN010000060.1 GCA_934643185.1 uncultured Eubacteriales bacterium | reverse complement strand
CCATGCTGAAATTATAGCACGCCGTCGGCGCAAATACCGCGATGTCGCCCGTCCAGCCCATGCGCTCGTCGCGCTGCGGGCAGTCGGTCGGCACGTCGAGGAAGTTATCGCGCTGGCTCCAGACAGAGTTCAAGTACAGGCGGTTGACCTTCTCGTTTGCGGTCGTGATCTCGCCGGTCTGCTCGAGGTCGGAATACATGGCCCACGCCTGAATATCCGTGATGCCGGTGAGGTCTGCCACGCCGGAGAATTTGATGTAGCGGAAGCCGTAGAAGGTCGCAATCGGTCGAATAAAGGCTTTTTTGCCCGTCGAAATATAGCGGTATTCGGAAAGCGCAGTGCGCAGGTTATCGCGGTAGAAGCAGTCATCCTGCAACAGCTCGCCGGTCTGCACACGCAGCTCGACACCTGCGGGCAGGTCGGCCATGAACGTGAACCAGCCCGTAATGTTCTGGCCGAGGTCGAACACAAGCTCGTTTTTCGGCGTGGTGATCTGCTTCGGGGTGATGATATGCTTTGCTTTTACGGGCAGCGAGAGGCGCGCGGAAATTGCGCCGAGGTTCGTCGTGGTGTTGCGCTTCACCGGCTGCCAATTTGCATAGGTGCAGGACGGCGCACACCAGTTTTCGATTTCGAGGTTCGCATCGTAGCGCTCGCCGTCGTAGATGTTGCCGAACGTCAGCGGGTTCGGCGCGCACTGCCAGCTTTCGTCCGTGACGATG
Organism: uncultured Eubacteriales bacterium; assembly: GCA_934643185.1. GTDB lineage: Bacteria > Bacillota > Clostridia > Oscillospirales > Acutalibacteraceae > Hominenteromicrobium. The sequence continues at coordinate 12,906 of CAKUBN010000060.1, read as the reverse complement.
ACGGTCTCGCCCTGCGTGGTGGTGACGTGCAGCTCACCGAAGAGCAGATATTCCTCTGTGTACATATTGCAGGGTTTTCCCGGGAAATTCGTTTCGTAATCGCCGACGACGCCGTCAAAACCAAAGCGGCCTTTCGCCCAGCCGTTGCCGAGGATAGCGCCGATGACGTTTTCGCCGGTGTGGATGAGATGCGTCACGTCGTAAGTCTGGTACTGGATCCAGCTGTCGTAGGCGGTGCAGCCCGGGGCAAGGTACTCGTCGTTCGCCTTTTCGCCGTTTAAGTAAAGCTCATAGATGCCAAGGCCCGTGAAGTATGCGCGGGCGGAGAGCACCTCTCCTGTGACTTCAAACGCGCGGCGCATGTAAGGCGCGGTGTCCGGCGCAAGGCACGGCGAAATACGCTGTGCCGTGAACGGCTCGTCGAGCTTTGCGGTCTCGAACCACGCAGTGTCGCTTGTGACCAATTCACCGTTATCGCCCATAACGGTAACGCGCCAGAAGTAGCGCGTGCGGGGCTCGAGGGCGATTTCCACCGGTACACCGAGGGACGACGCGGTTTTGCACGCGCCGGTATCAAAGATAACGTCGGCAAAATCCTCCGTTTTGGAAACCTCCACGCGCGCCCAAAGCTGCTTTTTCGCTTCGGTATCCGTGACTGTCCACGAGACGTGCGGCGTTTTCAGATCAAAACCGAGCGGGTTGATGATACGGTTTGTTTTCATTCTCTGAATTTTCATGTTCCGTTCCTTTCTGTGCGTTTGCACGTGCGGCTTTTTCCTTTGCCGCTTCGTATTCCGGCCGCGTAAAGTTGCGGCATTTTGTTCTATTTCACAGAATATCAGATATGAAGATGAAAAACAAGGACTCAATTTCCGCAAAAATACGTCCTTATTTTCAGTAATTGCATGCGAAGATGTTGAACTAAGCCGTTTTCAAAAGTTCTTATAGGTTAGCCGCGACTTTAGCTTGACACAAGTCCATATTTGTGGTTTAATAAGCAAACAAGATTATCGGTGCCGCAAAGCGACACTGCGATAAGGGAGTAGTCGGCGCGAAGCGCTGTATGGTCGACACACTTGAGGAAACTCACGGCTATGCATGAAATGACGAGACTTATCCGAAAGGCATCTCCGGCTTTTCGGGTGAGTCTTTTTTATTGCCCGCGCACGTATATTTTTATGACAAAACAACGGAAAACGGTGATTAAAATGAGCTTATGGGAACTCTTAATTCTGGCAGTCGGCCTTTCAATGGACGCATTTGCGGTTTCGGTATGTAAGGGGCTTTCGGTGAAAAAGCTGAAAGCGAAGCACATGCTGACTGTGGGTGCCTATTTTGGCGGATTTCAGGCACTGATGCCTCTTTTAGGGTACATTTTGGGTATACAGTTCCAGTCAATGATTCAGCAGTTCGACCACTGGATCGCGTTTGTGCTGCTGGTGCTGATCGGCCTGAGCATGATAAAGGAATCGCGCGAGGAAGCGGAGAACCTCAACGATTCGTTCAGCTTTAAGACGATGCTGCCGCTCGCGGTGGCGACGAGCATCGACGCGCTGGCGGTGGGCGTAACGTTCGCGTTTTTGCAGGTCAACATCGTACCGGCCATCAGCTTTATCGGCGCAACGACGTTCATTCTTTCGGCGATCGGTATTCGCATCGGCAACATTTTCGGCGCGAAGTATAAATCGAAAGCAGAGCTTGTCGGCGGCATCGTGCTGATTTTGATGGGTGTGAAAATTTTGTTAGAGCATCTCGGCGTACTGGATATGATTTTCGGTTAAGAACCGGAAACAAGAAAGCGCCCCGCTTCCTTTTATTGAAAGCGGGGCGCTGTTTTGTTTTAATTTACGAACTAAAGTAACCCGTTAAATTACTTATTTGCGTCGTAGTACTCCTGATATGCGGTGTAGCCCTGGAGCTCGATGTTCGATGCACGCTTATCGGTGTAGATCTTCTCAATGTCATGAACCTGATTGGACTCAGCAAAGTCTTTCAGATCCTGAACGAGCTTATCGAACGTTGCGTCATCGGAAGCCATGATGATCTGCGGGATACGCATCTTGCACTCATCGGTGATAGCCTGTCTTGCCATACCGAGGTCCTCGGTCGGATCGATCTCAAGAGAGAGGCCGGTGTTTTCGTCGGTCAGGAACTTCTGGCCGGGGATTGCCGGATGGATGGAATCTTCCGGAGTGAAGACGTGATCCTGAATGGAGATAACCCAGCTTCTGGATTCTTCCGGCTGCTGCTCGTTAACTGCATACTTCGTCAAGTCAACGTTGTCGGAGTGAGCCGGCTGAGACCAGAACCAGCAACCTGCTGCGTTCTTTTCGTCAGAAGTAAGCTCTTCTTCCGGCTTCTTGAGGATCGGGTTGCCCTCGTCGTCCTTGCCTTCCCAGAGGCCGCCCTCAGGACCGTACATCATGTTGATGGAGCCGTCCTTCGTGAGCATCCAAGAATAGAGGTCGAAGATACGCTGCGGGTTTTCAGCCTTTGTGGTGATGCAGTTGACGTTCCAACCAACCGTGCCGCCTTCTTCGCCGTAGACATAGTCAACGCCGTCAGCTGCCGGGTAGATCGGAGAATCTTTAAGCTCCCAACCGAGGAGATCGTAGGTATTGCCGTCTTTCTCCTTAAGGAGGGTACGGAAGTGATTGGTATCGTCCTGAGAGAAGTCATAGTAGGTAACAGCTGCACGGCCGTTCGCGAGCTTCTCAATGAACTGATCGTTGCTGTCGGTGTACGTGGTCTCCGGGAAGAGGCCTTCCTTATACCACTGGTTAGCAATCTTCAGAGCTGCAACATAGTTGTCGTCATAGACAGCGAGCTTAATGTCGTTATCCGCCTGAGACCAGTACGTATCAACAAGGTTCGGGTGGCCGTAGGAACGATAGATAGCGGAAACGGTGTTGAAGCCGTTATCGTCCTGTCTCGGGAGCCACGGGAAGATGCTCTGGTCGTCGGAGGTCGTAACGTTTGCTTCCTTAGCAGCGACCATGAAGTCGTGCAGATCGTCAAGCGTCTTGATCTCCGGGGAACCGAGCTGCTCATAAACGTCGTGGTTGACCATCCAGCTCATGTTACCGCCGGTAGCGCCCTTACGAGCCCAGTTCGGGATACCATAGAGACCGCCGTTAACGGACAGCAGCTTCTGGGTGGATTCGAGGATGTCCTCATCGAAGGAGCAGCCTTCATACTTCAAGGTGTTGACATCGACGAGCTTGCCGAGGTTGATGAGCTTCAGCCAGTTCGCGTTACGGTCGAGGATGACAACATCCGGCAGGTCGTCGGAGGAGATCATCAGGTTCAGTTTGGAATCCGCATCAGCTTCCGGGCAGGAATAGTTGACCGTGATGTTGAACTTTTCGTTCATGTACTTCGATGCAGCGTCTTCGCCCCAGGGCTTAACGGAACCCTGATAGCTGTAATATGCATCAAATTCGTAGTGCTCGGTGGTGTCGTCCGGGCCGGAGGAACCGGTTACCTCGGAGCTTGCGTCACCGCCGTCTGTGGATTCCGCTGCGGAAGATTCCGTTTTGGAAGATGTGCTGCTGCCAGCCGTGGAAGAGTTTCCGCCGCCGCCGCAGCCGGCTACTGTCAGAATCATGGATGCTGCCATGACTGCTGCCAGAGCCTTCAAGAGTGAGTTTTTGGACTTCATACTTTGCCTCCTTAAAGAATGCTTCGTCAATACACCTTGCATTGACAATTTATTTTATGATTAGCCCTTAACGGAACCGATCATAATGCCTTTTACGAAGTAGCGCTGCAGGAACGGATAAACGATGATGATCGGAATGATCGTAACAAACATCGTAGCCATTGTGATGGAGCGCACGTTGGTCTGCTTGCCCTTCAAAGCGTTGCCGTCGAGGGTGACACCCATGCCCGCAGAGGACATCTGTTCTGCGAACTTCGCTTCGTTGACGATTGCGAGAAGGACGTTCTGCATCGGCTTCAGGTAATCCTGTGTAATGTACAGGTTTGCCTGGAACCAGTCGTTCCAATGCTGCACACCGAAGTACAGGGCGATCGTCGCGATGATCGGTGTGGAGAGCGGGAAGTAAATTTTGAAGAAGATGGTTATGTAGTTTGCGCCGTCGATGAGGGCGGATTCTTCAAGCGCTTCCGGCAGAGACTGGAAGTAGCTGCGCATGAGAATCATGTTCCACAGGTTGACGAGTGCCGGGATGATGTACACGAGGAAGTTGTTCTTGAGACCGAGATTGAGGATCAAGAAGTAGGTCGGCATGAGGCCGCCGCCGAAGTACATCGGGATAAGACACAGCATTGCGTAAACTTTTTTGCCTACGAGATTCGTTCTGGAAATTGCGAATGCCAGCATACCGGTAATGAGCACGCCGCCGACCGTACCGATGACGGTACGTGCGATGGTGATGAAGTACGCCATCCAGATCTTCTCGTTTGTGAAAACCAGCTCGTAGTTTCTCCACGTAAACTTACGCGGATAGATGGTCAAACCACCAAGGGTGGTATCGTTGGAATCGTTCAAGGAAATCGCAAGGGAATTCAGGAACGGGTACAGCGTAAGGACAAGAACCAGAACGATGGTGACGATCATGATGATATCGATCACGTAGTCGCTGGCCACGCGCTTGGCGCGGATTTTGTTTGGATTTTTTGCCATCTCTCTGTTCCCCCCTTAGAAAAGCTGTGCTTCGCCGAATTTACCTGCTACGTAGTTGGAACCAAGGAGCAGTGCGAAGTTGACGATGGACTTAAAGAGACCGGCCGCTGCTGCGAAGGAGAAACGGCCCTGGCTGACACCCAAACGATAAATGAAGGTATCGAGCACGTCTGCGTATTCTTTCAACATGGAGTTGCCCATCTGCTTGGTGAGCATCATGATCTGGTCGAAGTTTGCATTCAGGATGCCGCCGACCTGGAAGATAAACATCAGGATGATGGTCGGTTTGATGGACTTAATTGTGATATGCCACATCTTCTGTGCGCGCGTTGCGCCGTCGATATCAGCCGCTTCATACATATCCTGGCTGATGCTCGTGATAGCGGAGATGAAGATAATCGCGTTCCAGCCAAGCTCCTTCCAGATATCCGTGCACAATGTAATGCCCCAGAAGTACTTGCCTTCGGTGAAGAAGCCGATTGGTTCTTTAATGACGCCGATCCACATGAGGAACTCATTGATGGCGCCGCCGTCGGTGGACATGAGGTCAAACATCAACGTTGCGCATACAACCCAAGAGATGAAGTGCGGCAGGTAGCTGACGGTCTGAACCGTTTTTTTCAGCGGCTGGAAGTTCATTTCGTTCAGCAGCACTGCGAAGAAAATCGGCAGCGGGAAGCCAATGAACATCTTAAGGGCGCTGATGACCAGCGTGTTGCGCATGGCCAGTCCGAAGTACTTATCGGCGAACATGGTCTGGAAGTGTTTGAAGCCTACCCACTGGCTGAAGCCCGGGAAATCACCGAGCTGGAAATCCTGGAAGCCCATGACCACGCCGTACATCGGTACGTAGCTGAATAGGAGGACTAAGAGGATGCCGGGAACTAACAATATCTGCAGATCCCACTGGGCAAGCATTCTGGAAAAGGCGTTCTTTTTGCGTAAGACCGTCTTTTCACTCGCTTGTGCTTGTTTCAATCTCATCACGCTCCATTTCCAAAAAAGATGGAAAAATTTTTACAAAAAGCAGAACTCAAAGCCTGCTTAAAGCCAAAATTTTTTGAAACCGACTGCCTTTTGCAGTTTTACGGTTTTCTCGTCGAAAGCCCTGAACGATATTCGGATGGTTTCCAAATTTGTCTAAATCTCCGCAACAACTTCTTCAGGAATTGTTCATATTATACACACGCATTTGTAACAATTCAAGGACAAATTACGCAAAGCATATTGACAAATTATGCAAACCGTGTACAATATAGGTATAAAAAGTAAATTTTGTGGTGAAGTTGGTGGGCATATGTCACAAAGTACTATCTTAGACACACAAAAATGCGAGCATGAAACCGCATCCATTTTGAACAATTTTACTATAGCCTTCGGAAAGGTGCATTGGGGCTTCCCCGATCTTGAAATATTCGGCAGTTTGTTTGAAGATCAGCAGTTTTTACTGCTGCTTTGCACAGAGGGCAAAGCGAAGGTGGAGCCGAATCATCACATTTCAAATATGCTCCCGGGCGGGCTGATCTGCGTGCGCAGAAGCGACGCTTTTCACTTTGCGGAGTGCGAAATGCACGACATGCAGTTTTTGTGGCTGCCCTTTACAATGAAGCGCATTTGTGAATGTTCCTGTGCCGATGCGGCGGTGCTGAACGACTTTCTTTGCGGAAAGCTGAGCGCTGTTGGTTATGATGAACAACTCGTCGATTACAGCACGTTCCTGAAAAAGCGCATCTGCGGCGGCAAGCGCTGCTGCCTGGAGCTGGTGCTTTCCGGCTTTGTATTAGATTGTATATTTGCCCTGGCGCAGAACCGCGAGGCGCTTTCTAACCGCGAGAAACTCGTAAACTATTTAAAGGAACACGCGAAGGATAAGATCAGCGTGCCGGAGCTTGCAAAGATGATGTCCGTTTCTGAGCGCTCGCTTTTCTATTTCTTTAAGAAGAACTTCCAGACCTCGCCGAGTGACTTCATCAACTGCGTGCGCATGAACGCCGCCGCAGAGCATATTTGCCGCGGCCTGCCCGTGAAGGAAGTGAGCGAGATGTACCACTTTTCGGAATACTCCGCATTCTGCCGCTTATTTAAGAAGCACTTCGGCATTACGCCGACGGAGTACCGGCAGCTGGCCGAAAAGGATCAGCTGGAAATCGTGCCCGTTGAGAAATGTAAGCGGTAACCTTATATATAGATAACAAAACACCGCCCGTTCGGAAATGCTCTGAACGGGCGGTGTTCTTTATCTTATTATATAGATCAGTCAATGACCTTGTTGTCGCGGTCCGGAACGATCTTCTCGAGGAACTGCTCCACGGTCATCGCGCCGAGGTCGCCCTCTTTGCGCTTACGCACGGAGATGGTGTTGTTTTCGATGTCCTTATCGCCGACAACGACCATGTACGGCACCTTTTCGAGCTGTGCTTCGCGGATCTTGTAGCCGATCTTCTCGCTGCGGTCGTCCACTTCGCAGCGGAAGCCCTTGTCTTCGAGCTGCTTTTTGACCTCATAGAGATAATCGAGGTGACGGTCTGCGATGGGCAGCAGCTTCACCTGTACCGGGGCAAGCCACAGCGGGAACGCGCCTGCGTACTTTTCGATGAGCAGCGCGAGGGTACGCTCGTAGCAGCCGATGGAGGTACGGTGGATGATGCACGGGGTCTTCTGCTGGCCGTCCTTATCGGTGTAGACCATGCCGAACTGCGCGGCGAGCATCTGGTCGATCTGGATGGTGATGAGGGTATCTTCCTTACCATGGACGTTCTTGATCTGGATATCGAGCTTCGGGCCGTAGAAGGCAGCTTCGCCGATGCCGATCTCATACGGGATCTCGAGGTGGTTGAGGATGCGCTCCATGAGGCCCTGTGCCTCGTTCCACTGCTCCTCTGTGCCGATGTACTTTGCGCGGTCGTTCGGGTCCCACTGCGAGAAGCGGTAGGAAACATCCTCATAGAGACCGAGGGTCTTCAGCATGAAGATAGCGAGCTCCAGGCACTTCTTGAACTCGTCCTCAAGCTGCTCCGGGGTGCACATGAGGTGGCCTTCGGAAATGGTGAACTGGCGCACACGGATAAGGCCGTGCATCTCGCCGCTCGCCTCGTTGCGGAACAGTGTGGAGGTCTCGTTGTAGCGCAGCGGCAGGTCGCGGTAGGAGCGCTTGCGGTTTAAATATGCCTGATACTGGAACGGGCAGGTCATCGGGCGCAGGGCGAAGACTTCCTTGTCCTTCTCCTCGTTGCCGAGCACGAACATGCCGTCCTTATAATGATCCCAGTGGCCGGAGATCTTGTAAAGGTCGCTCTTTGCCATGAACGGAGTCTTGGTCAGCAGCCAGCCGCGGCGCTGCTCCTCGTCCTCGACGAAGCGCTGCAGAAGCTGAATGATGCGTGCGCCCTTCGGCAGCAGGATCGGCAGACCCTGACCGATGACGTCGCTTGTGGTGAAGAGCTCCAGCTCACGGCCGAGCTTATTGTGGTCGCGCTTTTTCGCTTCTTCCAGCATGGTGAGGTGCTCTTCAAGCAGGCTCTGCTTCGGGAAAGCGACGCCGTAGAGACGCTGGAGCATCTTGTTGTTTGCATCGCCGCGCCAATATGCGCCTGTGATGGAGGTGAGCTTTACAGCCTTTACATTGCCGGTGCGCATGAGGTGCGGGCCGGCGCAGAGGTCTGTGAAATCGCCCTGCTTATAGAAGGAGATGTGCTCGCCCTCGGCGCCATGCTCTCGGATGAGCTCCTCTTTATAGTCCTGGCCCTTCATGAGCTCCAGCGCTTCCTCGACCGGCAGCTCAAAGCGCTCGATCTCGATATCTTCCTTGATGATCTTCTTCATCTCAGCTTCGATCTTCGCGAGGTCGTCATTTGTAATGGCCTGCGGCAGCTCCATATCATAATAGAAACCGTTATCCACAGCCGGGCCGATGGCGAACTTGGTGCCCGGGTACAGGCGGTTCACGGCCTGCGCCATAATGTGGGACGCAGTGTGCCAATATGCCTTTTTGCCCTCTTTATCGTCAAACGTTAAAATCTCTACCTTGCAGTCTTCGGTGAGCACGGTGCGCAGGTCGCACACCTCGCCGTTCACTTTTGCGGCACATGCAGACTTATAAAGACCCATGCCGATGCTTTTTGCGACTTCTGCCACAGAAACGCCGCTTTCAAATTCCTTTTCGCTGCCCTTCAGGTCAACCTTGATCATGTTTCTCATCCTTTCCTATTCTCTGACAAAATAAAAAGTCCCGGGATCCCTCACCGGGATCTCGGGGCGACACTGCGCGGTTCCACCCGAGTTCCTGTATGCAAAACACACTTGTGTCCGCACACAGCTCGTTCTTCCGCCTTAACGCTGCGGGTACGTCCGCCTTTTCGGAAAAACCGTTCGGCGGCGGCTCAAAGGTGGTATTTCGGTTTCGCTTTCCGCGGTGCTTTCAGCCGGTGACAACCGCTCTCTTTTGAAAAGACCTGAACCCGAACGTCCTTCTCTATGCCGTTTTCTTGTCCTCATACTATCACCGTTTTTGAAAAATGTCAACACCTGCGAAAAGAGTTTTTTGCATAAATTCGCCGTTGTCTATTATCGTAGACAATAAAATGTCTATTTACGCATACAATTTGCGTAGAGGTGATACGCTTGCTTTGGGAAAACAATGTTGTAGGTCAAACGATACGGGCTGTGCGCAAATCGAAAGGCATGTCGCAGGAGGTTTTAAGCGGCTTTGCGGGCATTGCGCGCACGCATTTGACGATGATCGAGCGCGGGACAAAGCAGGCGAATTTCTCGACAATATGCAAAATTGCAGAAGCCTTTGATATGAAGCCCAGCGAGCTCGTCCGCAAAATGGAAGAAGCGGAGGAAAAACAGAATAAATAGGCTCCCGCAGAAAAAATTTTCACTTCTAAAAAGTCAAAAAAGCGGCATGTAGACTGGATTCTTGTATAAAACGGAAAGAAACCGTAACTATTTCTTTAATTCTTTGGTTGACATAGGCAAGGAAAAGAGATAAAATTGTACACGGAGTGTTTTACACTTTTTAAGCCAGCCGTGTTCCGAGCAGTTTATGCGGCTGCTTTTTGTGTGAAACCTTCACAGGGAATAACGCACCCTGCATAACCTAATTTAGTAATTGAATATCGAAAACCTTAGCGAAGGAGGTGCCCAATGCCACAAGTACCAATTTGGCTGTGTATTCTGATCGCAGTGTTGGCAGCCGCCGCGTGCGGTGCTGTCGCTTTCTTTGCGGGTGTGAATCATCGAAAAAGAGAAGCGGAAGCTGCCATCGGTTCGGCAGAAGACGAAGCCAAGCGGATCATCAGCAACGCGATCAAAACGGCTGCTGCAAAGAAAAAAGAAGCCGTGCTCGAGGGCAAGGACGAAATTCACCGTCTGCGCAACGAGTCTGAGCGCGAAATGAATGACCGCAGAAAAGAAATTCAGCGCCAGGAGCGCCGCGTTTCCCAGAAGGAAGAATCTTTGGACAAGAAGATGGAAAACCTGGAATCCAAAGAAAACGCGGTAGAAAACAAGATGCGCAAGGCGGAGGAACGCCTGAAAGAGGCAGAATCCGTTAAGAAAAGCCAGATCGACATGCTGGAGAGGATCTCTTCCTTTACCGTGGAGCAGGCAAAAGAGTATTTGCTCAAGTTACTTGAGGATGATCTTGTGCATGAAAAGGCCATTAAGGTAATGGAGTACGAACAGCAGACAAAGGAAGAATGCGATAAGCTGGCAAGAGAGATCATCTCGGTCGCCATTCAGCGCTGCGCGGCAGACCATGTTTCCGAAGCCGCCATCAGCGTCGTTCCGCTGCCCAACGATGAGATGAAGGGCAGAATCATCGGCCGTGAGGGCCGCAACATCCGCGCCATTGAACAGCTTACCGGCGTGGATCTCATCATCGATGACACACCTGAAGCCATTACGCTTTCGAGCTTTGAGCCCGTAAGACGTGAAGTGGCAAGAATCGCCCTTGAAAAACTGATCTCGGATGGCAGAATCCACCCGACCAGAATTGAGGAGACGATTGAGAAAGCCCGCCGCGAAGTGGATGCAACCATTAAAGCCGAGGGCGAACGCGCCGTGCTTGCTGCCGGCGTAAACGGCATTCACCATGAGCTTGTCAAGCTGCTTGGTCGGCTGCGTTACCGCACCAGCTATGGTCAGAATGTCCTCAACCATTCCCTGGAAGTTTCTTACCTTGCCGGTATGATGGCTTCCGAACTGGGTCTTGACCCCACCATTGCAAGAAGAGCTGGCCTGCTGCATGATATCGGCAAGGCGCTCGACCACGAGATTGAAGGCTCCCATGTGGAGATCGGCGTGGACGTTGCAAGAAAGTACAAGGAAAGCGAAGCCGTTATCCATGCGATCGCCGCACACCACGGTGACATCGAAGCAAAAACGGTCATTGCCTGCTTGGTGCAGGCAGCCGATGCCATCTCGGCAGCACGCCCCGGCGCGCGCCGCGAGAACATCGAAAACTATATCAAGCGTCTCGAAAAGCTCGAGGCCGTGGCTGCATCGTTTGACGGTGTGGATCGCTGCTACGCCATTCAGGCCGGCCGCGAGATCCGCGTCATGGTAAAGCCAGAAGTGATCAACGATGAGAAAATGACGCTGCTCGCCCGCGACATCTGCAAGAAGATCGAGGAAGACCTCGAATATCCGGGTCAGATCAAGGTCAACATGATCCGTGAAAGCAGAGCGGTCGATTTCGCGAAATAACATAGTTCGTCACAAAGCTCATAAAATCACAAGCAAAGCCCCCCGAAAGAAATTTCGGAGGGCTTTTGTCATGGAAAAAGCGCGCCGGTGGGGCTCTCCCCTGCTTTGGTGCGCTTTTTCTTTATTCTTTTGTTTTGCGTTTTATAACCGAATATCCTCCGGCTTATCATCGTAGACGCCGAGCTCGAAGTTGCGCTTGCCGGGGAGCTTTTTGGGGATCTCCATGCTGTGCAGCTCCTGGTACGACGTGAGCTCCGCGTCGTTTTGCGGCGGCGTGGGCATGAGGCCGGTGCACTCCGTGGCGCTTGCAACGCCTTCGGGCGTATCGGGATAGATCGTCACATGCTCGCCGTGGGTGAACTTCTTTTCGTTTTTCTTTTGCATTTGGCATCCCTTCCTTCCCGCAGTATTGTGCGCCGAAAAGCGGGGCTTATGCAAAAGAAAAAAGCACCGGTGAACGAATCACAGGTGCCTCTTATCTCGCTGTTCTAATTTAAGATTAGAGTTTAACAACGTTAGCTGCGCGGAGCTTGCCGTTCTTCGGGTCGGTCTCGGTCTCAAAGGTGACCTTCTGGCCTTCGTTCAGCGTCTTGAAGCCGTCGCCCTGAATTGCGGAGAAATGTACGAATACGTCCTCGCCGCCCTCATCGTTGGAGATGAAGCCGTAGCCCTTTTCTGCGTTAAACCATTTGACTGTACCGTTGTTCATTGTGGTACCTCCATATAAAAATATAAATTGTGTTCGTAAACGCCATACAAAAAAACACAGGCCCTGTAAACCACCCAAAGAATGACTTACAAAGAAAACCTGTGAGACATTGACATTGTTTATTACACTATCCAAAGTATAACAGCTTTTTAGCCGAAAGTCAATCTAAATTTGTGGAGTGTGCGGCCTTTTTTGTTCACATGTTCTTCAAAAAAACTTCCTCTTTTTTTCACGAAATATCAATTTCGTTTTCATATTCCTCCTCTATACTAAGTAATGTACTCAGGAGGTACAAGAGAGAGAACCGAATGAGTTACAAACTTCTTCATTTTTTGCTTCCTTCATTTCTTTAAACGTTCCGCACCGGGTCGATAGCCGGGCGCTGCTTCCCCTCAGCGTTTACGCGGAGCCGAAAATCGGAAACAATTCGTTTCTTCCGATATTACCCCTATTTTTTTACCCCACTGTCCTCTGCCGGGTGCTGCGAGCCCGGCAGTGCGGCAGACCAAAAATGATCGCCTTTGCGTAACGATTTCCTTCGTTGTGCAAAGGTGTTTTTAATTGCCGCAAATACTTTTCTCTCCGCGTGGAAAAGTAAAAACAGAAGGCTCGTTTGAGCTTTCTGAATTTTTCTGCAAGGAGATGAGAAAACTTGAATTTTGAAAATGAACCGCAACCGCACGCCCCAAAACGACGCGACATCTCGCTTTTTGAGGGCATCCGCACATTTGCGGCAAGCGTGGGCACGGCGGCTTTACTGATGCTTTCCGTGTGCGGGCTCATCGGCCTGCCGCTGCCGGAAAACGCAGCGGCACACGCCGTTTCCGCTTCCCATATC
>CAKUBN010000059.1 GCA_934643185.1 uncultured Eubacteriales bacterium | reverse complement strand
ATCTTATATCGGTATTTGCCGCCCATACGTGACACGGATGCCGCAGAGGCGCGTAATAAACGCAGCGGCAAGTTGGGATAGTCCCGGCGGAATGTCTCTGCAAGCAGCGCGGAGAAATGCTCCGCTGCCGCACGCACGGTGTCTTCCTTTTCGCCCACAAAGCCGATTTGCAAAAGATCCGCAAACGGCGGATACAGCATGGCCCTTCTGAAACGAATTTCCGTTTCAAAAAAGCTTTCGTAATCCTGCGCGGCGGCAAGGTGCAAGTACGGGTTTTCCGGCACATGCGTTTGAATGAGCGCCGTGCCGCGGTAGCGCCCGCGCCCCGCGCGCCCCACAACCTGTGTAAGCAAGTCGAATGTGCGCTCGTTGCTGCGGTAATCATCGCTGTATAAGGACTGATCTGCCGAAAGTACGCCGACAAGCGTGACGTTCTCGAAATCAAGCCCCTTTGCAACCATCTGCGTGCCGATCATGATGTCATAATCGCCGTTTGCAAATGCGTTGAGCTTCTTTTCAAGTGCGTATTTGTTCGCGGTGGTATCGGTATCCACGCGCAGAATGCGCGCCTCCGGGAACGCCTCCCGCAGCTGATCCTCCGCCTTCTGCGTGCCGCCGCCGGAAAAGGTCAGCTCACCGCCACACGCCTTACAGCGCACGTAAGCAGGTTCGGAATGGCCGCAGTAGTGGCACATCAGGCGGTTATTCGCCGCGTGGTATGTCATGGAAATGGAGCAGTTCGGGCACGCGGCAACCGTTTTGCAGTCCTTGCACACGGCATACGTGTGGTAGCCGCGGCGGTTGAGCAGCAAAATGGACTGTCTGCCCGCGCCGATATTTTCGGAGACCGCACGCGCCAGCGCCATGCTGATCATCGGCTTGCCGCGGTAGAGATCTTCGTTGTTCATATCGACAAGCTGCACCGTAGGCACAACAGCATCGCCGTAGCGGTGGTGCAGCGCGTGATAGCGGTACTTGCCGCTTTGCGCCATGTAGTAGGACTCAACAGACGGCGTAGCGGAGCATAAAAGGCAGTAAGCGCGGTTATAATTCACGCGGAACTTCGCGATGTCCCGTGCGTGGTAGCGCGGCGTGCTCTCCGATTTATACGTGCTCTCCTGCTCCTCGTCCATGACGATGAGCCCGAGATTCTGCACAGGCGCGAACACGGCAGAACGCGTGCCGACGACAATTTTCGCCCTGCCGGTGCGCACGCGCTTCCACTCATCCATGCGCTCGCCAACGGAAAGCCCGCTGTGGAAAACCGCAACGGTATCGCCGAACGCCGCCGTAAACACGGCAAGCGTCTGCGGGGTAAGAGAAATCTCCGGCACCGTGACGATGACGCCCTTGCCAACAGTAAGCACATGGCGAATGACATGCAGGAACACGGCGGTTTTACCGGAGCCCGTCACACCGTAGAGCAAACCGACCATCGGTTCTGCCGCATCGCATTCGCGCAGAATGTCATTTGCCACATTCATCTGCTCTGCCGAAAGCGTCTGCGGCAGCCTGATGTCTGCCATTTCCTGCTTTGGGCGTCGGAAGCGCTCGACTTCAAAAATCTCCGCTGCGCCCTTATCGGCAAGCGTGCGGATGATACCCGCACTCACGCCGGTATAGTAGCTCAGCTCGCGCACGGTTACGGTGCCGATGGCGCACAGCGTATCGAACGCGCTTTGCTGCTTCGGAGTCAGCTTGCCGGAAAAATCCGGCACGGCACAGACCATGCGCGTAGTGGCATCCGCCGCATTGCGGGACGCCGCGTTTTCGCGTATGACCGTGCCGTTTTCGAGCAGCGAAAGCAGATCGCTGCTTTTTTCTTCTATGCCGAGCCTTTCGGTGAGTTCTGCGCCGGTAAGTCCGTTTTTTGCCGCCGTCAGCGCCACGATAATCTGCCACGCGGTATCCGTGAATGCTTCGCGGTCGTAGTTTTTGAACGCGGCACTCATGCGGTAGCGGTTTACGAGCTTATAGCCGATGCCGGCGGGAATCATGACCTTTACGGCATCGTACAGCGTGCAGAAGCAGCGGCTTTTCATCCATGGGATGAGCGCCAGCATTTCGTCATCCAAAAGCGGCTCTTTGTCCAAAACAGACGCGATGGCTTTCAGCTTTTGCCCTGCGCCGCTTTCATACGACGTAGAGAGCACCATGGCAACGCGCGTGCGGTTGCCTGCGCCGAACGGCACAGTAACGCGTACGCCCGGACGTACCGCCGTTTCCAATGCCTGCGGCACACTATACGTAAACGGCTTATCAAACCGATATGTGGTATTCTCCAAGGCCAACTGCGCCAGCAAAGCAAAAACTCCCTTTACGGTAAATTAGCCGTCAATCTCGTCCGGCTCGATGATCTTATACTTCTCATCGACGAAGTCCTGCACGGCCAGATCAACCGGCTTTTCAACGATGATTTCATTGTTGTCTTCCGCTTCCTGTGTAATTTCTCTTGCGCGCTTTGCAACGGCGATAACAACGGAATAATAGCTCTTGTGCGGGGTTTTAATGATGTTACAGGACGGTTTAAGCATGGTTCAGGATCCTTTCTTCTATATCTTTTTCGCGGGAAACACGCAGCTTCTCCGCAGCTAAAATGGCTTCTATATCAAGCACGGCCTGTTCGACCGTGTCGTTGATGACGGCGTAATCGTAATCTTTTACGCAGCGGATCTCGTCT
Organism: uncultured Eubacteriales bacterium; assembly: GCA_934643185.1. Lineage (GTDB taxonomy): Bacteria > Bacillota > Clostridia > Oscillospirales > Acutalibacteraceae > Hominenteromicrobium. The sequence goes on along the minus strand of CAKUBN010000059.1, from coordinate 10,954 downwards.
GCCGCGGCAGCGAGGCGCTTCTCTATAACTTCTTCTGTTTCGGTGCCTCTGCCGCGCAGACGCTTTTCAAGCACCTTTAAGGACGGCGGCAGGATGAAAAGGCTCACGCAGTCCGGCGCGACTTTTTTAATCTGTCTGCCGCCCTGCACCTCAATTTCAAGCACGACATCGCGCCCTTCCTCAAGCCACTTTTCAACCGGCGCTTTCGGCGTGCCGTAGAAGTTGTCGCAATATTCTGCATATTCGAGCATTGCATGGTTTTCGATGTTCGTTTTGAACTCGTCTTTTGTGATGAAGTAATAGTGCACGCCGTGTTCCTCCCCCGGGCGCGGGGCGCGCGTGGTGGCGGAAACGGACATTTTAAGATTCTCATTGCGGCGGAACAATTCTTTTAAAATGGTCCCCTTGCCGCCGCCGGAGGGCGATGAAACGACAACAAGCAGTCCTCTTTTTTTCATCGGAAACATTCCTTTCTTTTCCGTTATTTATACATTCTGGGCTTCCGCTTCAACGGGGTCTTCTGCTTTTTCGCCGGTGTTAAAGCGGTTTGCAACGGTCTCCAGCTGCAAAGCGGAAAGCACCACATGGTCACTGTCCATGATGATGACGGTGCGCGTTTTTCTGCCGCACGTGGCATCGATCAAGGCGCCGCGTTCCCTTGAATCCTGCACGATGCGCTTAATCGGCGCGGATTCCGGGCTGACAATGGCGATCATGCGCTCTGCGGAAATCATGTTGCCAAAGCCGATGTTCACAAGCTGCATAATAAACGCTCCTTACTCGATGTTCTGGATCTGCTCGCGGATCTTTTCAATCTCGGCCTTGATATCCACCACCATGTAGGCGATCTTGGAATCGCTGGCCTTCGAGCCGATCGTATTCGCTTCGCGGTTCATTTCCTGTACAAGAAAATCCATTTTTCGACCGGAGGGCTCTTCGGCGCTCAAGAACACCTTAAGCTGGTCGAAATGGCTGCGCAGACGCACGGTTTCTTCCGCCACGGCGACCTTATCCGCAAAAATGGCGGCTTCGGTCAAAATGCGCTGCTCGTCGATCGTGGTGTCATTCAGTACCTCGCGCAGCTTTGCTTCCAGACGCTCGCGGTATTCCGTGACGGTCTCCGGGGAGCGCTCTTCAATCTGCCCGACGATGTTTAAAATCGTCTCTGCACGAGACATGACGTCCTCGTAAAGACGCTTTCCCTCCGTCTCGCGCATTTGAATAAACACGTCCACCGCTTTTTCAGCAACCTGCTTCACGTCTGCCCAAATGGCTTCCTCATCCTCCGGCGCCTTGTGCACGGAAAAAATATCGGGGTAGCGCGAAAGAGAATTGACGGTAACGGTGTCCGGCAGATGGTAGCGCTCGGAAAGCTCGCGGAACGCCGCAATATAACCCGCGGCAAGCGAATGGTTCACACTGACGACGACATCCGTGTCCTCCAGTGTCTCAATGCTCAAATAAAAATCGATCTTGCCGCGTGCCACACGGCTCTGCACGTAGGTTTTCAGCTTATCCTCAAGGAATCCGTAGCCGCGCGTCACACGGGGAGAAAACTCAAAATACTTGTGGTTGACCGATTTCAGCTCCGCCGTAATGTGTCTGCCGTTGACGGTTTCTTCGCAGCGGCCGTACCCGGTCATGCTTTTCAGCATAGGATCATCTCTTTTCTAAAATTCTGTCTATGTTTTTCGGGATATTTTGTGTTCCTCACAGAGGACATAGTACCCGACTTTAATTCTATCAAGATATTTTACCATTTTAAGCCGGAAAATGCAACCTATCGCGGGCGAAAATCGGAATTTTCGGAAAAAACAAAACACCGCAGGCAGCAGCCCGCGGCAATTTTGAGGCAATACCGCATAAAGAGGTTTCGCTTTGCGGCATTTTGGGTTTTATTCGTAATGCACGATGAGGCTCATCGGCGCTTCGGCGTGATCTTCCGCAACCGCAAACCCGCGCTGCTTGAAGAAATCAAAAAAATCCGGGAACGCGGTGCGGATGTGATTCATGCCGTTCGTCTCGCCAAACGACGCGGCGGAGCGCATAAGTGTATCGAGCACAAAAGTCGTCATGGGGTCGGGCTTTGCTTTTGTGAAATCAGTCTGCCCGGAGACGGAAAAACCGTAGAACACAAGCGTGTCGTCTTCAAGCGCGACGACGACATAGCCGAGCGTTTCTTCGCCATCCGTCATCACAAGCACACGGCCGTTATCGGGTGCGCCCTCTGTTTTTGCCAGCAGGGCGGCTTCTTCTGTTTTTTCCGCCATTGGTACGATTTGCAGCATTTTGTTTTTCCTCCTCGCGCTGTGTGTTCTGCGCGTTTCCTTTTTTCTGTGCGGCGGCGCGTAATCTGCGCACTTCGTCCGGGGTCAGGTCACGGAAGCGCCCCTGCGGCAGCATGCCGAGCTTCACCGCGCCGATGGCCGTGCGCTTCAGTCTGGCCACTTCAAGGCCCACTGCTTCACACATGTTGCGGATCTGGCGGTTGCGGCCCTCATGCAGCACGAATTCCAGCACCACGCGGCCGGGCTGCTGCTCCAAAACACGCACGGAAGCCGGGGCGGTCATTCTGCCGTCGATTTCCACACCGACCGCAAGACGCGTCAGCTGTTCTTCCGTTACGCCGGGGCGCACCGTAACACGGTACACCTTCGGCACATGTGTAGACGGGTGCGCGATGAGATTTGCAAAATCGCCGTCGTTTGTCATGAGCAGCAAGCCCTCGGAGTCTTTATCGAGACGGCCGATGGGGAATAATCTCACAGGCAGCTCCTCCACAAGCTCGCTGACGCACTTTCTGCCGCGGTCGTCGGACATGGAGGTCAAATAACCGCGCGGCTTATGCACCATTATGTACACCTTTTCGTCCACGGTCTGCACGCGCTGACCGTCTACGGTAACCTTGTCTTTCTTCACGTCCACCTTGTCGCCGATCTGCGCGCGGACGCCGTTGACCGCAACGCGCCCCGCCGCGATCATCTCCTCTGCCTTGCGGCGCGAAGCGATGCCGCACTCCGCAAGCATCTTTTGCAGTCTTGTATCTTTAGCCATAGTTCAAAACCTTTCTCTGTATCTCTCAATTTATAAAGCTTGTGCTTCTCAAAAAGCGGGCGAACCACTTTTGAAGCCATGTGCGTTCGTCCTTTTGCAAAGCACAATCTTCGCTTGAAACAAGCGGTGCTTCCTTTAGAACCTTGCCGTTCACGCTGTATCGCACGCAGCCGATTACGTCGCCTTTTTCTACCGGCGCATACACAAATTGCGGCAGAATGCACCCCGCCGTGACCGTCACATCTTTCGGCAAAACGGCGCTTTCCTGCGTTTGGAGCGTGAGACGTATGCACTCTTTTTCACCACCGACAACGGGAAGCGAAATCAACTGAAAACCCGCCGTATATGTTCGCTCTGCAAGCTGTGCAAAGCCGTAATCGTACAAATTCATGTGGTCGTTCCAGTCGTCCGGGGCATTTAATGTCACACAAATGAGCCGTGCGCCGTCCCGCTCTGCGGAAGACACAAGGCAGCGCCCGGCCTTTTTCGTAAAGCCCGTTTTGATGCCCGTGCAGTCCGGGTACAGCTTTAGTAAACGATTGTGATTTTCATACCGCACGGTTTTTTCGGGCGAAATAAACGGCACGGAAAGCGTCGTCTGTCCCACTGCCGCGGCAAACTCTTCATTTTGCATCGCTTCTGCGGCAAGCAGCGCCATGTCATACGCCGTGGAGCCGTGCCCCTCGGCATCAAGCCCCGAGGGCGTGACGAAATGCGTCTGCATCATATGGAGCTCTGCGGCGCGCGCGTTCATTTTTTCGGAAAATGCTTCCGCCGAATCGGACAGATACAGCGCTATCGCATTCGCACCATCGTTGCCGGAGGCCATCATCATGCCGCGGGCGATGTCGCCGAGTGCAAGCACCTCCCCGGCGCGCAACCCCATCGAGGAGCCCTCCACGCTTATCATTTCCGGCGTGATCGTCACGGGATCACCCCTATGCTCGCTTTCAAATGCCAACAGCGCCGTCATGATTTTCGTCGTGCTCGCAACGGGCAGTACCTCGCGGCTGCTCTTTTCAAATAAGACCGTGCCGCTCACGGGCTCATACAGTACGACGGCATACGCCGAAACGCTTACGGACTCCGCCGTCTCCGCCGAAACCGGCAGACTGCCCCACACAAAAACGACCGCCAGCAAAACACAAAGTATCTTTCGCAAAAATCACCACCTGCCACGGCATGTATATGCGGCAGGCGGCTGGATTATACGATCAATACTGCGGGGGCAGGGAAATATCCTCGTCCTCTTTGTCTTTCTTATCCTTGTTGAAAAGTCCGGCGATCTTGTCCACTACGTCCGGCACACTCGCCACAACGCGATCGACAGACGAAACATACGGCTCAATCTGCAAAATACGCACATTGCCGTTCGAGATTACCAAAAAAGCAATAGGCTGAATGGTAATGCCCGCGCCGCTGCCGCCGGCAAAGAGGCCCTTTTCCGGCTGCGCTTTAGAAGGCAGGTCGGAGCCGCCGCCTGCAAAGCCGTAGCTCACACGCGAAACAGGGATGACCGTGGTGCCGTCCGGCGCGGTGATGGGGTCGCCGATAACGGTGTTAACGTCCACCATTTCTTTGATTTTATCCATGGAAACGCCGAGCAGGTTGTTGACCTTATTTTCACTCATGTTGTTCTCTCCTTTGTATTTGCTGCCGGTGCTGCGGATTTTACGACAGGCTTTCCGGCACTTTGAAATTTATTGTAAAACGGCAATATCGTGCGCAGTATAAACTGCACACCGTGGTGCACGACGAACAGCGGACGCACCGCGCCGCTTGCCGTACATAAAACCTTCGGTTCCTTCACGCTGTAATCGAGATTGACGGAAACACGTCCATGCGGCGACTTGCAGTTTGTTAAGCCGAGCAAGACCGACACAGCCGGGTACACGCCCGCACACACCTCGCCGTACAGGATAGCAATTTCGGCGGCATCTTTCCCGCCGACGAGCACGTATAGGTCAAAATCCTTCAGCTTTATGTGCTTTAAGAGCTTTCCGAAGCGCGTGCCCGTGGCCTTTAACAAATCTTTCGCAAGCGTTAAAAGTCCCGAGAGCCCCTCGGCTTCCTTATATTTTTTCACCTGCTGCAAAAGCGGGTTTGGTTTTTTCTCGTCGGTTTTTTCTTCGGGCTTTTTCTCGCTCGGTTTCTTCTCCTTTTTCGGCTCCGGCTTTTTCTCCGGCGCGGGAAGCATGCGGTATTTTAAAAAAAGATACCGCGCAAACACGGTCGTCTCGCCGTTATAGTTCAGATCGAACCGCACGGGGATGCACAGCAGAAGAAAGATCAGCGCGATAAGCCCGAGCAGGATCCATAAAACGATCATGCTTTGTCCGCCTCATCATTTTGAGGCGCGTCCTCGGTTTCTTCCTCCTGCGGCAAAGGCGGCAGCTCCAAAAGCGAGCGGATGCCCATGCAGCGCAGGAAGTTCTCCGTCGTGCCGTATAATAACGGCTTGCCGGGCAGGTCAAGACGCCCGCGCTCTTCGATGAGCGCTTTCTGCATCAAGCTGCCGATGACACCCGAACAATCCACGCCGCGCACCTGCTCCACAAACGCCTTTGTGACGGGCTGATTGTACGCGATGACCGCCAGCACCTCCATGGCCGCCTGCGAGAGCGGTGCACTGCTTCTGAGGTCCAATGCCGTGCGCACCGGCGCCAAAAACGCGGGGTTCACGGCAAACTGCAGCGTGTGGTCTAATTGCAGCAAATGGATGCCGCTTTCTTCCTTATTATATTTTGCCTGAAGCGTTCGGCTGAGCTCCAGAACATTCTCTTCCTCGGTTTCAAGCGCCTGCGCCAGCTTATCGATGTCAATGGGGTCGCCGCACGCAAACAGGATCGCTTCCATCATGCCGAGCATTTTCTTTTTATTCAGCTTACTCGCCTCCGTTTGTCAGTTTGATCTCGCAGTCTTCGCCGTCGCCGTCCACGCGCAAGCGCTTGTCCTTTACAAGCTCCAATACAGCAAGGAACGCCGCCACGCGCTCCGAGGGGTCGTTTTTGCCGCGGAACAGCTCTTTTAACGACACATGGCGCTTTTTCCACAAACTGCGCAGCACGAAAACGATCTGCGAAGCCACGGAAACCACGCGGCGCGTGATGAGCTTTGAGATGGTGTCCTCCGGCTTTTGCGGCTCCGGCGGCTTCTTTTTGCCGAGCATCGACAAGTACGCCGAGAGCAGCTCCTGCGGTTTGTGGTGACGCTTATACGTGAGGTCTGCGGGGATATCCGCCTGCGCGCGCACAATGGCATCGAGCGAAAACTGCTCGCGCAGACGCATGGCCGCTTCCTTGCACTGCTGATATTCGAGCAGCTGGCCGGTGAGCTCCTGCTTTAACGCCGTCTCCTCTTCCTTTTTCGGCAAAAGCGAAACGCTTTTGATGTGCACAAGGCGCGCCGCCATTTCGAGAAATTCGCTTGCAACGTCCATATCCGCCGCCTGCATCTCGTGGATCTGCGCCATGTACTGCTCTAAAAGCTCCGCAATGGGAATGTCGTAGATATTGAGCTTATTTTTCGCGATGAGGTTGAGCAGCAGGTCAAGCGGGCCCTCAAACACATCGAGCTTATAGGAAAGTGTTTCCGTTTTTTCCATGTTCATACACGATCACAATACGCCGGCCAGACGGAACGGCAGCGCCGCCAGCCAGCTCACGCCGCCGTACACGGCGTTTTCAAGCACATTCAGCGGGCCTGTGAGCGCGCCGGAAACGATGAGCAGCATGCCGATCATGGAAAGCATGTTCTGGTACTGGTAGAACTTGTAGCGTGCGCGGTCGCTGAGCAGCGCCGCCAGAATTTTGGAGCCGTCAAGCGGCGGCAGCGGCACAAGGTTGAAGACCGCCAGCACGGCGTTGATAAATGAAAAATAGCTGAAGAACAGTAAAATGTAATGCACAAACGCGTTGTACGGCGCAAAAGCCGCAATAGCATAATAGATAACGCAGCTGACATAAGATGCAAGCAGGTTTGCCGCCGGGCCCGCAAGGGACGTGAGTGCCACGCCGGAGCGCGGATTTTTAAAATACCGGCTGTCGATCGGCACGGGCTTTGCCCAACCGATGCCGAAAAGCAAAAGGAACATCGCACCCATCGGGTCAATGCTTGCAAGCGGGTTCAGCGTCAAGCGACCCTCATACTTTGCGGTAGGGTCACCGAGTTTGTACGCCACCCAACCGTGCGCAAGCTCGTGCAGCGGCAGCGCAAGGAAAACGATGACGAGCGTGGCTAAAATCTGAATGATAACACTGAGCGGATCAACAGAGCCGCCGCGCAGCAAGGTCATGATCGAATTAAAAAGCAAATATAACACCTCTTTCTGTGGGGTGCACCCGAAAACGGTTTCGGATATACCTTATAGAATTATAAAGCATAGAGGACGAAAAAACAATTCTTTTCTGTAAAAACATTCTGTGAACAACTTTTCGTTTTAGCAAAAGATGCGGAAAAGCGAGTTTTTTCAAAATTTAGTTCCCATTTTTAAAAATAAATCTTGCATTTTGCGTTCGTTTCTGCTACAATACTAACGTTGCAATGAAGAATTAGGCACTTTAAGGAGGTGCAGATAGATGGCTAAATGTGAAATTTGCGGAAAGGACGTATCCTTCGGCATCAAGGTTTCCCACTCCCACAGACGTTCCAACAGAACTTGGAAACCGAATATCAGACGAGTAAAGGCACTTGTTAACGGTACACCGAAGCGTGTATACGCCTGCACCCGCTGCTTGCGTTCCGGCAAGGTTACAAGAGCAGTATAAAAGAGCTGGTCAATAAAATTATGGACATCGTTTCGGTGTCCATTTTTTTATTTTCCGTATTTACTTTTTCATCCCGCTGTGATAAATTTCGTTTGTGTTATTCCATCCTCCATCGTTTAGAATGACTTCCTTAATAAGCAAAAGGCGCCGTGCAGGTTTTAAACCACACAGCGCCTTTTTAAGCTTTATTCTGTTTTAAATCAAATCAGGATCAGACAATGCCCTGTGCGAGCATAGCATCTGCGACCTTCACGAAGCCCGCGATGTTTGCGCCCATGACATAATTCTTCGGGTGGCCGTACTTCTCGGCAGCCGCGTCTACGTTCGCAAAGATGTTCTCCATGATGCCCTTCAGCTTTGCGTCAACTTCTTCAAAGCTCCAGGAGAGACGCTCGCTGTTCTGGCTCATCTCAAGAGCAGAAGTCGCAACGCCGCCTGCGTTTGCAGCCTTGCCCGGTGCAAACAGAACGCCGGCCTGCTGGAAGACATTCGTAGCCTCAATGGTGGACGGCATATTCGCGCCCTCGGCAACAACCTGTACGCCGTTCTTGACGAGCGTCTTCGCGTCTTCTTCGTTCAGCTCGTTCTGCGTTGCGCACGGCAGAGCCACGTCGCACGGAACCGTCCAAACGCCCTTGCCCTCGTGGTACTCGCTGTTCGGTCTGTACTTCTTGTACTCGGTGAGACGTGCGCGCTTAACTTCCTTGATCTCCTTGACAGCTGCGAGGTCGATGCCCTCCGCGTCGTAGATCCAGCCGGTGGAATCAGACATGGTAACAACCTTAGCGCCAAGCTGCTGTGCCTTTTCGGTTGCATAAATTGCAACGTTGCCGGCACCGGAGATAACAACCGTCTTGCCCTTAATATCCATGCCGTTCTTCTTCATCATCGCATCGGTGAAGTACAGCAGGCCGTAGCCCGTCGCTTCCGTACGGGCGAGGGAGCCGCCGTAGGTGAGGCCCTTGCCGGTGAGAACGCCCTCATAGCAGTTACGGATTCTCTTATACTGGCCGTAGAGGTAGCCGATTTCTCTGCCGCCTACGCCGATATCGCCCGCCGGTACATCCGTATCAGCGCCGATGTGTCTGTAAAGCTCGGTCATGAAGCTCTGGCAGAACACCATAATCTCGCGGTCACTCTTGCCCTTCGGGTCGAAGTCGGAGCCGCCCTTGCCGCCGCCGATGGGCAGGCCGGTCAGGGAGTTCTTGAGAATCTGCTCGAAGCCGAGGAACTTGATGATGCCAAGGTTAACGGACGGGTGCAGACGCAGACCGCCCTTATACGGACCGATCGCAGAGTTGAACTGTACGCGGTAGCCGCGGTTCACATGAACCTTGCCGTTATCGTCGACCCACGGCACGCGGAACATGATCTGGCGCTCCGGCTCGGTGAGACGCTCCAAGATACCGGCAGCCTCATACTGCGGGTTTGCTTCAATGACCGGCTCCAAAGTGGTGAGAACTTCCGTTGCAGCCTGAATGAATTCCGGCTCATTGGAATTCAGCTTTTTAAGGTGTTCCAGCTGTTCGCTTACATAAGACATAACGATCGCTCCTTAGAAAATAGATTGAAAAATAAGAAAAGCACAGGAAACGCAGTTTTCACCTTTAAATCCTGCAAAAAGATCTCCCTTCGGTCTTTTGGGCCTTTTTGCCCGTTTCCTGAAAACGTTTACATTTTACCACAGGTTTTTCGTGTTTTCAATATGTTTTTGCGAAAAATTTCAAAAAAGTTTCAGCACCGCAAAGCGATGAATTTTGAAGGAAACCTGTTTCAATTCTGCAAGTTCACTTTCTTTTGTTGTAAAAGCACCAGTATTCTTTCGTCTCATACCCTGAAATTGTACGAATTCTTGCACGGCGGTTTTCGGAAAAAGATTGACATTCGGTGCACTTTTCTATAGAATTAATGTGTATGATAATGCACGGGAGAAAATTTTGCCGTTTTCGGCTTTTCGCCCGCGCCAAACGCTCAATGAAGAAAGGTATGGTAATGTATTATGCAGAAGACCGAATTACTCTACGAGGGCAAAGCAAAGAAAGTTTACGCAACGGAGAACCCGGATTATTGCATCGTTTCCTATAAAGATGACGCGACCGCGTTCAACGGCCTCAAGAAGGGCACCATCGTCGGCAAAGGCGTTGTCAACAACCGTATGTCCAACTTCATGTTCCAGCTGCTTGAAAAGCACGGCATCAAGACCCACTTTGTAGAAGAGCTTTCCGACCGCGACACCGTCGTGCGCAAGGTCAGCATCGTTCCGCTCGAAGTCATCGTCCGCAACAAGGCAGCCGGCAGTCTCTCTAAGCGCCTCGGCCTTGAGGAAGGCACCCCCATGCGCGTACCGGTCCTGGAGTTCTGCTACAAGAACGACGATCTCGGCGACCCGATGGTCAACAATTACCATATCCTCGCTGCCGGATTTGCGACGCAGGAGGAGATTGATAAGATCAGCTCGATGGCTCTGAAGGTCAACGAGCTCATGCTGGAGTTCTTCAAGAGCATCGGCGTTGACCTCATCGACTTCAAGATCGAATTCGGCAAGACCTCCGACGGCGAGATTATCCTCGCAGACGAGATTTCCCCGGATACCTGCCGCTTCTGGGACATTAACACCCATGAAAAGCTCGATAAGGACCGTTTCCGCCGCGATATGGGCGGTGTGGAAGAGGCTTATGCCGAAATGATGAAGCGCATCGGCCTGAACTGACTGTAAAGCATATAACGAAACGGAGTCCCCGAAAACGCGGAGGCTCCGTTTACGCGGTTTATTGCCGCATTCTCCGTTTGTTATTTATTTAGATTAAAGGAAAAGATAAACATGAGAGATACGTATGAATCCCCCCTGTCCTCCCGCTATGCCGACAAAGAGATGAAGTACCTGTTTTCGCCGGACATGAAGTTCAAGACCTGGCGCCGCCTTTGGATCGCCCTTGCAGAGAGTGAAATGGAGCTCGGTCTGCCGGTCACACAGGAACAGGTCGATGAGCTGAAGGCACACGCCGAGGACATCAACTATGAAGTCGCCGAAGAGCGCGAGCGCCTTGTGCGCCACGACGTGATGAGCCATGTGTACGCCTACGGCCAGCAGTGCCCCAAGGCTGCCGGCATCATCCACCTCGGCGCAACAAGCT
>CAKUBN010000058.1 GCA_934643185.1 uncultured Eubacteriales bacterium | reverse complement strand
GTGGCCATTCGCGTTTCCAATACGGAAGCCATGACGGATGCTGGCAAGGCTGTGGCGGAGATCATGAACGCGAACGTGACGAACAGCGAGATCAAGTATCAGGCACAGGATCTTTTAAAGCAGGCGCAGGACTTGCAGGATCTCAGCAGCTCCACAAATTCGCAGCTCATCTGGATTGCGAGCATCTCCCTGCTTGTCGGCGGTATCGGCGTTATGAACATCATGCTCGTTTCCGTTACGGAACGTACGCGAGAGATCGGTCTGAAAAAAGCCATCGGCGCGAAAAAGAGCCGCATTCTGTGGCAGTTCTTAACGGAAGCCGCTGTGTTGACAAGCCTTGGCGGCATTGTGGGCGTGGGTGCCGGTATCGGCCTTGCGGAAATCATATCGCGCGTGACGTCTGCTCCGGTTGCCATCAGCGTGCCTTCCATCATTATTGCCGTGGTGTTTTCCATGGTCATCGGCATCATCTTCGGGCTTCTTCCCTCCTTCAAGGCGGCAAACCTGAACCCGATCGATGCTTTGCGACATGAATAAAAACTAAAGATTTATAAAAATGCCCGCCGGGCTTTCCGATCACATCGGTCAGCCCGGCGGGCATTTTTGTGTTTTGAATTACTCTGCTTTGTCCTGCTCTGCGGCCTGAAGAAATACTTCGTGCCATGCGGGAAAATGCTTCTGCATACGGATCGGCTTTAACGCGGGTGTTGTGAAGCAGTGCTGTGAAGTGCCGGTGCAACTCAAAAGTCCTGTCTCCTTGCTGTGCCCCTCATACGCCATTTCAAAGCGTACACCGTTGTAGTTTTGAATGCGCAGTGTAAGCACAAGCGTCTCATCAAAGCGAATTGGGTGCTTGTAGCTGCACGAAACACCCAGCACGGGAATCAGAATGCCGTTATCTTCCATTTTTTTGTACGGCAATCCCATAGCGCGTAGCATCTCCAAGCGGGCTTCCTCAAACCAACGAATGTAATTCGAGTGGTGCACGATGCCCATTTGGTCGGTCTCGTAGTAATTCGCTTTGCGTTCAAAGGTGAACATGGCGCGGCCTCACAGGTGCATTTCGATGAGGTTTGCGTAAAAAGCCTTATCGTGTGCGCCGACTTCGGTGTGGATGGGTGCGCCGTCTTTGAAGAGGATGACGGTCGGGATGCTGGAGATGCCGTATTCGGCGGCGATTTCCTGCGCTTCGTCAACGTCGATCTTCGCGACGACGGCCTTGCCCTCGTATTCTTCTGCAACTTCCTCAATGAACGGTGCGATCATTTTGCACGGGCCGCACCATGTTGCAAAAAAGTCTACAAGAACAAGCTTGTTATCGCGGATCAATGCGCCGAAATTTTCAGCTGTGGGATGTACGATTGCCATGGAAACTTCCTCCTTAAAATGATTTGGAATTATACTAAATTTGTTTAAGAAATTTATTCGTAGGGTACGATTTCTGCGGAGAGAATGGTGACGTCTTCAAGCGGCTTATCGTTCGAGTCGGTCTCAACGGTCATGATGCTGCGCACCACGTCCATGCCGTCAAATACCTGTGCGAACACGGTGTGTCCGGTACCTGCGGTGGAATATGCACCGTCAAGGTGTGTGTTGCCGCCGTTTTTATCGTAAAGTTCTTTGTAAGCATCCGTTACTTTGTCCATATCGAGCGTGCCGCCGTACATGGAGGTGAACTGTTCCGGTGCAGATTTATAGACCTGATAATACTGGTCGTAGGTATCCCAGTCTATTTTGCCCGGTTCCGTGCAGTTTATAAAAAACTGGCTGCCGTTTGTGTTGGCACCGCTGTTTGCACAAGAGACCGCGCCGGTGATGTTGACGAGGTTTTCGTGAAATTCGTCGTCATAATTCTCGCCCCAAATGCTCTCGCCGCCGGTTCCGTTGCCAAGCGGGTCACCGCCCTGAATCATGAAATCATCGATGACGCGGTGGAAAGTGACGCCGTCATAGTAGCCGGAAAGCGCCAGAGATTTAAAGCTGTACACGGCTTTCGGTGCGGCATCCGGGAAAAAGCGCATGCGAATGGTGCCGTAGTTCGTTGTCAGCACACAAATCTCCTCGCCTTTTTCCGGCATATCAAGCTGATAGCCGAGCTTTTCTTTGTCGGCCTTTGCCAAGGGCTTTAAGGTATCTGCCGCAACAACTTTATCCGTAGTGCCGATGACCTTTTCTGCGGCAGAAGAGGTGCTGCCGGAGCAAGCTGTGAGCAGCATGATTACGGTCAACGCCGCACACAGCAGTTTCATTTTCTTCATTTTTTCTGTTTCCTTTCTTTTGCAAAGACATACTTTGCATCTGTATATCTATTTTAATATACACGGTAAAAACATGCAAGCCCTTTTGTTTATCTTCATGAAAAGTTCAGAAACGCATAAATAAAAGTTTAGGTTCATATACTTCGGCGTAGTTAAGGCGCAGCCGAAAGCGTTTTTTGCGCGGCACGGCCTTAAAAAGGAGTGAAGTACATGAAATTTTACCCGGAAGGTCATTTGATCGACAAAGCGGAAAACAAAGCCAGTATGCAGACGCCTGCCGCCCTCTCCGACGCAATGCGCGACGGAAAGATCTTAGAGGCGCGCAGCATCATCTGCGACAACGAGCACAACCTCATTGTAGATCTCAAATGTATGCGGGGCATTATCCCGCGCGAAGAGGGCGCGCTCGGCATACGCGAGGGCACCGTGCGGGACATCGCCATCATTTCACGTGTGAATAAGCCTGTGTGCTTTATCATCACGGATTTTATTCGTGATGCGTTCGGCAGGATCACAGCGGTGTTGTCGCGCCGAAAAGCACAGGAGCGCTGCATGGCAGAATACATAGCGGGGCTCACCTGCGGCGATGTGATCCCGGTGCGCATCACGCACTTGGAACCGTTCGGCGCGTTTGCAGATATCGGCTGCGGCATCGTGTCCCTTCTGCCCATCGACGCCATTTCTGTCTCCCGTATTGATCACCCGAAGGAGCGGTTCACGGTCGGCATGGACATCCGTGCCGTGGTGCGCATGAAGGACGAGAACCGCATCACGCTCAGTCACCGCGAGCTGCTCGGCACATGGACGGAAAACGCAGAGCGCTTTCGGGTTGGCGAGACGGTTGCGGGCATTGTGCGCAGCGTGGAAAGCTACGGCATTTTCGTAGAGCTGACCCCAAACCTTGCGGGGCTCGCCGAGCTGAAAGAAAACGTGCACGCTGGACAGCAGGCCAGTGTGTTCATCAAAAGCATCCTGCCAAACCGTATGAAGGTGAAGCTCGTGCTCGTTGAGTGCTTTGATTACACCTATAAGCCAGAGCCGCCCGTATACTTTTTTCAGGGCGACCATATTGATAAGTTTACGTACTCTCCGCCCGAGTGTGCAAAGCACATTGAGACGGTATTTGCGTGATTTAGAACAGCAAAAGGCGGTCTGCACGGGTATTTCTACCCGGCAGACCGCCTTTTTATGTGCCATTAAAGGACATTTGCCTTAACGGGTGAATTACTTTGCTTCGCTGTCGTTCGGCTTTTCATCGCTGCTCTTCTTTGCTTTGTCTTCGATGACGTACTTGCCGTCCTTGAAGTCGCAGAGATACGAGCCGCCCGCCTTCATGTTGCCCTCGAGCATCTCCTCGGAGATCGGGTCTTCCATCTTGCTGCGGATCGCTCTGCGCAGCGGTCTTGCACCGTAGATCGGGTCAAAGCCTGCATTTGCAACAGCTTCCACAGCGGCCGGGGTGAACTCGACCGCGATATCCATGTCGCGCAGCTGGCCCTTGAGGCCTTCGAGCATCTTGCCGGCAATCTTCTGAATGTCGTCGTGCAGGAGCTTACGGAACACGATGATGTCATCGACACGGTTGATGAACTCCGGACGGAACACCTTTTTCAGCTCGCCCATGACAAGCTCTTTCGTGCGCTCGAAATCCGCAATCGCACTGTCCTCTTCCTTCGGCTTGTCGTCTGCGGTGGTGAAGCCGAGGTGATCCGGCTGCTTCTCCGTGATCAGACGTGCGCCGATGTTGGAGGTCATGATGATGATGGTATTCTTGAAGCTGACCACCTTGCCCTGCGAATCCGTCAGACGGCCGTCGTCGAGAATCTGCAGCAGCATGTTGAAGACATCCGGGTGTGCTTTTTCGATCTCATCGAACAGCACGACGGAATACGGCTTGCGGCGCACAGCCTCGGTCAGCTGACCGCCTTCCTCAAAGCCCACATATCCCGGAGGCGAACCAACGAGACGAGACACCGTGTGCTTCTCCATGTACTCCGACATATCGAGACGGATCATGGCTTTTTCATCGCCGAACATCGCTTCTGCCAGCGCCTTGCACAGCTCGGTCTTACCGACGCCGGTCGGGCCGAGGAAAATGAACGAGCCGATCGGGCGGTTCTTATCCTTCAGGCCGACTCTGCCGCGGCGAATGGCCTTTGCGATGGCCGTGACGGCTTCGTTCTGACCGATGACACGCTTATGCAGCGTATCTTCGAGGTGCAGCAGACGTTCGCTTTCTTCCTGTGTCAGCTGTACGACCGGAATGCCGGTCCACATGGCGACGATCTCGGCGATGTCTTCCGCCTTCACGACGCTGTTGCTGCGCTCGTTCTTTGCCGCCCATTCGTTCTTCTTCTGCTCCAGCTCTTCTGTAAGGGCTTTCTGCTTATCACGCAGCTCGGCTGCACGCTCGAAGTCCTGCTCGTTGACGGCTGCCGCCTTGTCGATCTCAACTTCCTTGATGCGCTTTTCCATCTCCTGCAAGTCTTCCGGCGCAGTGAATGTTCTGAGGCGCACACGGGACGCCGCTTCATCGACAAGGTCAATGGCCTTATCCGGCAGGTAACGGTCTGCAATGTAGCGCGAGGAGAGCTTTACGGCGCTCTCAATGGCTTCATCGGTGATCTGCACCTTGTGGTGTGCTTCATAGCGGTCTTTCAGACCTTCCAAAATCTGCACCGCTTCTTCTTCGGTCGGCTCGCCGACGTGTACCGGCTGGAAACGACGCTCCAGCGCGGCATCCTTTTCAATATACTTTCTGTACTCGTTGATGGTCGTTGCGCCGATGACCTGGAAGTCACCGCGCGCCAGAGCCGGCTTCAAAATATTTGCGGCATCGGCAGAGCCCTCAGCGGAGCCTGCACCGATGATGGTATGCAGCTCATCGATGAACAGGATGACGTTGCCGTCTTTCTTCACTTCATCGATGGCGGACTTGATACGCTCCTCGAAGTCGCCGCGGTACTTAGAGCCTGCGACCATGCCGGTAAGGTCAAGAGAGACCAGACGCTTGCCCTTCAGCAGCTCCGGCACTTCACCCTCGTGAATCTTCAGCGCCAAGCCTTCCGCAACGGCGGTCTTGCCGACGCCAGGCTCACCGATGAGCACCGGGTTATTCTTTGTACGACGAGACAGGATCTGAATGACACGTTCGATCTCATTGTGACGACCGATGACCGGGTCGATCTTGCCCTCGGCTGCGAGCTTTGTCAAATCGCGGCCGAACTTTTCAAGGGCGCTGCCGCCCTCTTTTTCGCCGTTTTCGTCCTTCGGGTACGCATTGCCGGAAGCCTTATCGACGGCATAACCGTCAGAAAGTGCCGAGGACAGCGCGTTTACAACGCTCTGCGGGTCAACGCCGAGCATTTGTAAGAAACGCACCGCAAAGCTCTCGCCGTCTTCGATGATGGCGATGAGCAAATGCTCTGTGCCGACGTAATTGCTGCCAAGCTTAGAGGCCGCCAGCTTTGCCATCTGCAAAATGCGCTTTGTGCGCGGGGTGAAATATGCAGTGGTGAGATTTGTCGGCGAAGAAGTGCCGATCTTCTCCTGCATCAGGCGCTCGTAATCGTCTGCCGTAATGCCGAGCTTATTCAGCACGTTGAACGCAACGCCGCTGCCCTCTGCAATCAGACCGTAGAGCACATGCTCGCTGCCGATGTAGTTGTGGCCAAGCTCCTCCGCCTTTTCAATGGCGCGGTTCATGGCGTTGTTTGCTTTTTCTGTAAAACCTGTGAATCTATACATATAAATCCGTCCTTTCGATCACTGCCGTGGTGCAGTTCTCTTTACTGATTTTCTATTATTGAAGCGCTTTGAGGGCTTTGCGCACCTCGTCTGCGCGGAGAATGTCTCTTTGCCCCGCCGAAAGATTGCTGCCGTGCGCGGCCGCCATGGTAGCCGGCTGCACCGCTACGGTCAGTGTGTGAATATCTTCAAGCGTTATACCGCTGAGGAGCTTTTCCGCAATGCCGAAACGCACATTGGAGATGAGCTTCATATATTCATCGCAGGAAAGCAGCCGTGCATTTTTCAGCACGCCGGCGGAGCGGCCGATCTTATCCTGCACGTTGATGTTTTTACTGAGCGAAGCGCGCGTTTTGCGTTCTTCACTCAACAGCTGCATCGTGATGTTCTGCAGGTTTTCAACGGCTTCCTTCTCACTGAGCCCCAGCGTGATCTGATTGGAAAGCTGATACATGGCGCCGATGACATTGCTGCCCTCGCCGTATGTACCGCGGATCACAAGGCCGAGTTTGGAAAGATTCGTGGAAATTCTGGACATCGCGCCGCTTTTGGTGAGTGCCGGCAGATGCAGCATCACGGAAGCCCGCATGCCGGTGCCGAGGTTCGTCGGGCACTGGGTCAGGTAACCGAGCTCCGGGTCAAACGCAAAGCGCAGAGATTCGTTCAAAAGCGTATCAATGCGGTCTGCCATTTCGGCGGCTTCGCTGAGCGCCAAGCCCTCGTGCAGGATCTGAATGCGCACGTGGTCTTCTTCGTTCACCATGATGGAGATACGCTCATCCTTCGAGATGAGGAACCCGCGGCCCTTGGCATTTGCGATGAACTCCGGGCTGACGATGTGACGCTCTACAAGCGACACGGCCTGCTCATTGCTGAGGTCATCCATCTGCACGAAGTGAAAATCCGATGCAATGGCGCTGTTGCCGCTGAGGATCGCATCGCGCACACGGCGCTCTACGTCGGCCTTTTGGTCGGGCGTCATGCGGTTCGGGAACGGCAGGCCTGCAAGGTTTCTCGCCAAACGCACACGCGTGCTGATGACAGCATCGCTTTCTTTGCCTGCTTTTTCATACCATTTCTTTTCTTCGTTAAGCATGGTTCTCATCTCCCTTTTCCATCGCTTTGATCTCGTCACGCAGCTCGGCTGCATGCTCAAAGTCCTGCTTTTCGATCGCTTCTTTCAGCTCTGCACGCTTCTTTTCGATCGGCGTTGGTTCTTCCACAACGGCGATCTTACCGGCCGGCTCCACAATGCGCAGCGCGCTGGTGCCGGGTACCTTGCCCTTGTGCTTTGCCGCACCGTGAATGCGGTGAATGGTCGGCATCAGGCGGTCACGGAACACGTTGTAGCACTCCGCGCAGCCGATCTTGCCGCTTTCGGCGATCTCTGCAAAGGAAGCGCCGCACTTCGGGCAGCGCACCGCGGTGCTGCGGCCCGTCGGCGCGCCGATGAAGCTGCCGAGCAGATTGTTGAAATCAAAATCCATATCATCAAAGTTGAAAAAGCTCTTGTAGCCTTTGGCCCGTGCACACTCGGAGCAAAGGTCATATTCCGCCAACTTGCCGTTGACGATGGTTTTAATGTGGGTCGTTGCCGGATTCTTTCCGCAGTTTTGACACATCATAAGTCATCCCGTCCTTTCAAAATGGCTTCTTATACATTTAATACGAGCAGCATGTTTTTAAAAATCGATGCCCGCAGTTGATCTCGGATTTCTTTTGGCGCCGGAGCGAGTGCCGAATCCGAAAGCCCCGCCATCATCAGGTGCGCGTCGGATTCGGACGCGACGCCCGTTTCCACAAGGTTCCGCAGCATGGCGCGCATGGAAGCTGCGTCCAGCTTTGGCCCGATGGAATTGACGATGTGCATAATGAGATCGGATTTCGTCATGTTCCGACGAATGATGCGAATGTAACCGCCGCCGCCTCGCCTGCTCTCTACGATATATCCCTGTTCCGGTGTGAACCGGGACGTGATGACGTAGTTGATCTGGCTTGGTACACAGCCCAGCGCATTTGCAAGCTCATTACGCTGGATCTCTGCGATGCCGTTTTCTTCATTCAGCATTTGCAGGATGTAATTCGCAACGCTGTCGCTGATTCGCATTTCTGATCGCCTCTTGTTCTTTCTTTGTCTTTGACTTTCTTTGACTTTAATTATAAGCAAAACACGTATATTGTCAAGTGTAATTTTAAGCGATTTTCAGAGATTATATTAAATTATCTTTTAAATTCAACTTATTTCATTAAAATGCTAACGGAAACGCCTGCTTTTAAAAATATTTTGAAGTTTTGTTTTGACCGTCACACATTTCCCCCACTTTCATATTCTGTACTGTAAACGAAAGGAGGCGTTCAACAATGTGTAACGGTTTTGGCGGAGGCTGCTCCTGGATCATTATTATCATCCTGATCCTCCTGTGCTGCGGCGGTTGTGGCTGCGGTAACGATTGTGGCTGCAACAACTGTGGTGGCTGCAACAACGGCTGCGGCGGCTGTGGCTGCTGATCGGTCGATCGCATAATATAAAAAGCAAGCCGGCTGTGTGAAAGCAGTCGGCTTGCCGTTTTATGTGGGTGTGTTATGACTTATTTGCGTGCGGTGCGTTTTTTATACGCGATCATGGAGAGGACGGCGGAGCCGCTCATCAGGAACAGCGTGCTCCAACCGAGAATATCGCTTGTGCTGCCGGTTTTCGGTGCATTCGAGCTTGCACCGTTGTTGTTCGGAGTTGTCGCAGTCGGCTCAGTTTTCGGTGTATCCGGCTTTGTGGGCTCTGTCGGCGTGGACGGCTCCTCGGGCTTTGCCGGAATTTCCGGCTCGGAAGGTTTATCCGGTTCTTCCGGTGTAGTGGGTTCACTTGGTTCTGTCGGTTCGCTCGGCTGAGAGGGCTTTTCAGGCTCGGAGGGTTTACCGGGTTCTTCCGGTGTAGTGGGTTCACTTGGTTCTGTCGGTTCGCTCGGCTGAGAGGGCTTTTCAGGCTCGGAGGGTTTACCGGGTTCTTCCGGCTGAGACGGCTTTTCGGGGTCGGTCGGCTTTTCCGGATCCTTCGGCTCTTCCTTCTTCGCAGTCAGCGCTTCAATAGAAGCCAAATCACTGCGGCCGACAACGCTTTCTGCGGACACCGTAACGGTATACGCAGTCTCGGACGTAAGGCCCTCAAGCTTTACAGATGTCGCATCGCCGGAGACGGTCACGGTCTGCGCTGCCGCACGGGTGTTGTTTGCCGGGGCGATCGTAACGGTGTAGCTTTCCGTCAGCGGGCGGTTATCGGCAGCTTCTGCGGCGTTCCAGGAGACCGTCACGGACTCTGCTTCGGCGGAAACGGTAAGTTCCGGTTTCTCGGGTACGGCAAGCTGCGCCGTAAGCGTGCCTAAGGTGTTTTCAGCGGAAACCGTCACGATGCGCGTGATGAGCTTGTCCTTCGGCACATTTGTGAGCGTCTGTGCGGTCTCGCCGCTGTTCCACTTATATTGGTACACGGCGTTTTCGGCGCCGTTTTTAACATTTGCAGTGATGTTGTATGTACCGTCGCCGTTATCGGTGTAGGTCAGCACGGCGGTGCCCTGCATCTCCTGCATGCCGGTGACATTTAAGTAAGCGCTTTTCAGACTATCATAGGCGGATGCGAGGTCCTCGTAGCTCGGCTCTTCGGAGCGCAGCAGCACGTTGGAAGCATTGATCTCCGTCTGGAGCGCCTGCCAATATTCGGACGTACCATATGTGCTTTCGGAAAGCGCCTCGGCCTGCTTAACAAGGTCATTCAGCTTGATAAGCGTTGTGAACACGTCGTGTTCGTTTGCAATGTCGTCAATGAGCTCGTGCAGCTCTGCGTCGCGGTTATAGGCGGTCACAACGGCCTTGTGGTCGATGCGCAGGCCCTCTGCAGTCATTTCGTCCAGGAAACGGTCCAGCAGAGATTCCGGCAAATTGCAGATAAGCATAAATTCACTGTCGCTGCCCGCGCCGGTATACGGCTCTGCGGCGGCATCATAGCCCTCGAGGCCTGCGAGATAACCGACGGATTCGTTCAGGCTTTCGGTCGTCACGGTTTCTGCCGGGATGCCGAGCTTTTCTAAAATACCGCGCAGGCGCGTGCCGCGGGAGGTATCTTCCCCAAGGTTATACAGCACGACTTTGTACGCCGGGATCTCTTCATCTGCGCCGATGACCGGGACGGATGCGGAAACGTAATCGACTTCTTCTCCCTCCCACTCGGTATGCGGCAGGCGAAGCTTGATGATCAGGCGGTCGCCCGGATTCAGTACAGCGCCTTCGCGCACCGGGATTGTCAGCTTGCCCTTTGTTGCGTCGCCGAGCGTGGAGTTGGCTTGCGCGACACGCTGGACACGGTTGGGGTTCTCCCACAGCTCGTTATCCTCAAATTCGTCGTCGGTGTACGCGGCGGAAAACTGATAGATGGAAACGTCGCAGTAGAAATCATCGCCGAGCGTGAGGTATTCGTCTGAATAATCGACGGTGAGTTCAATCGTTTTGGCGTCTGCTTTTACAGCGGACACGTCAAACGCGGAGTACGGCGTGCCCCAGTCCGGTGCGGGTGCAACGGTGATGATGCGCGAATACGCTTTTTCATCATCGGCTGTCAAAACGATCTGAAGATTTGCGCCGACCTTGATCTTGCCCATACCCATGGAGAGCGTTGTGGTGCCGCTGCGCCACAGCTTGCCGGAGGAAATGACCTCGGCGGTATCGGTATCGAGCGTGTCGGTGGTGAACTGGTACAGCACGTAGCTTGCGTTGCTGACGCCGGAATCAAACTGCATGTAAGAGGTCATTTTCGTGTCGCCTACGGTGATCTCTTTGTCAAGAATGGAAACGAGCGGTTTTGTCTTTTCCGGCACGGCCTGTACGGTGACGGGCTTGCTCAAAACGACGGTGCTGTCCGAAAGCGTCAGCTCGGCGACGAGCTTTTCGCCTGCCGTAAGCGCGCCGGTGAAGGTGACCTTCTGGCTGTTTTCGGAGGACGAAATTGCGCCAGCGTAGATTGGTTCTTTCTCTTTGTAGTCATTGCCCGCGTAGCTGTAAATTTTCAGCGTGCCAGTAAGGCTTTCGTCGTACTGTACGGAGACCCAAATGTCTTTTCGGTCTGCTGTGATGTTGGAGGTGACGATCTCCGCCTTCGGTTCGACCGTGACGCCGCCTGCGGATTCGATCAAAAGCTCGCTGCCGTAAGCGTAATGGGTCTTGTCGTCGTCACTGAGGTAATAACAGGTGCGGCTGAATCGTTTCGCCTGCTTTTAAAGAAGCGGAGTTGAAGTTCAGCGTATATGTACCCGCGCCGGTGTAGCGCGCGCTCGCGATCTGCTGGCGGTCGTCAGCGTCAGTCTCGCCTGCTTTACCGGTCGTGAGGAACAGATAACCGCCCTTGAAGTCGTCGTAGCCGGTCACGTCTACGGTAAGAGACGTAGATGCCGTGTTGACGGTCTTTTCACGGATGGTGATGCTGTCTGCTGCCTGCGTGTCGATGATCGGCACGGGTTCGGCGTACTTATAGAATGTGCGGTCATTGTCGACATCATAGTAATACAGATGCGCAAGGATCGTATTGCCTGCTTTTAAAGAGGCATAGCTATTGAACGGAATGTTGTATGTGCCCTCGCCCGTAAACTTTACGGAGGCGATCTGCGTGCGGCTGTCGGCATCGGTGATAGAGGCGCTGCCGGTCGTGATGAAAATGTAACCACCCTTAAACGAATCGTAGCCCTTTACGGTGATGGTGGCGGAGGTGGAATCAACCGTGAAGGAAGACTCGTGAACTGTAATGCTTTCTTCCTTTACAGGTGCAGAAACGGTGAATGTATTGCTCTGCCAAGTCAGTACGTCGCCAGCGTCAATGTATGTGAGCACTAAGCAGACCTTGTCGCCTACGGAAAGCGTATTTGCGGGCACAGCGAGCTTCACAGTGCCGGGCTTCTGGCCGAACGCGCGTACGATCGGGTTTGACGTATCGGCTGTGCCACTGGCATTGACTTTGCACAGTGCGACGATATTGATGTTGTCGACACCCGCAAGTGCGGTAATCTCAAACTCCGCTTCGGTCGTATCGGAGGTGAGCAGGCCGGAGAGCTTTGCCGTGAACGGAACGGCACGCGTGATGGTGACGGGTTCGGACTGGCCGAGCACTTCACCGGCGTTCATCACAAAAGCCACGACCTTTTCACCGGCGGAGACAGGCCGGGTTGGTGTAAAGGCATAAGACTGTGCAGATATGCTTGAAACCACACCGAGCGGCGTGCCGGTTGTCGTTGTAAACACAGTTGTATCTGCATCATATTTTTTGACGAGTAAAATAGAGCCGGAGGGGATCGAGCCTGTTACGTTGATCGTGAAGGTCGTGTCTCCCGCCTTGATGGGTTCAATGGTGGCCGCCGGTGTTCCGGTCTGAGCCTTCGGTGTGATGAGTACGGAGTCATCCGGGCGGTGGAACGATGCCTCGTAGTCGTTGCCCTTTGGCAGGAAAATAGACGTGTTCTGCGTCCAATATACGACAGCGCGCACGCGGTAGCCTGCTTTGAGCGGCTCGGCGAGTTGGATCTCCTTGCCCGAAAAAGCTTCCGTGGCTTTGATGTTGGAAGCGAGCGAGATTTGATTTTCGCCCTCAAAATCGAAGCTCTCATCGGCGGGATACTGACCGACGGCGCAGGTGATCGAGATCTGATCGTTTTTTGCGGCCTCAAAAAGGCGCTCGTCACCGGTAAGGCTGATGTGCAGCGAGGTCGCGCCTTCGATGAGTTCGGTCTCGTCAATCGTCACATCGGGATAGACATAATCCTTGAACGTTTCGCCACTCTCGTCTACAATGTCAATCGGACGTGAATTGACCGGGCGGTAGAAGTCTTCCCCTACCGGCACGTTCAGGCAGGCGATGACCTTGTAGCCGAATTTCAGTGCGTTTTGGAACGTGACAGTATTCTCATAGCCGTCTGTGACACGGCCGCTCCAAAGGCGAATATTGCCGGAGCTGTCCGGGTCAAACGAAGTGGTGCTTGCATAAGCGTATACGGTCAGGTAGCAGCTCGGCACGCTGCTGTGCAGCTTGACCTTGATGCCAGCTGAGGTGTCGTTCACGGTAAAATTACCGTCTTTGATGAGCTCAACGGAGCAGCCGCTGAGAATTTCCTGAATTTCTTCTGCTGTGGGCGTGCTGTTTTCTGCATACGTAACGGGCACATTCTCCCCTTCTTCCTGTGCAGATTCAGCTGCAATCGGCAAAACAGTCTCGTCTGTGGAGAATGCTTCCTCCTCGGTGGCCGCTTCTTCGAGCGTGACGGGTGGTGCATCCGTTTGTACGGGTTCATCTGCTAATACGGGCAGCGCAGCTGATGCGGTTATCAGCATGGCCAAGCAGAGACTAAGTATGCGTTTGCGCATAAATTTCTTTCCTTTCCGTTTTTTTCTGTGTGTTGTGGTCATTGTGCGGCAAAACTATCCCCATTTATACCGTACATTTCTTGTTAGCGCTAACTAACCCAAGAGAAATAAATAAAGTTAGAATAGACTAACTAATTGGATTATAGCAGACCTGCTCGCAATTGTCAACGCAAGGAACAGTTTTATTTTTCAATATTGGAAAATTTATTTTGAAGATCAAATCCAACGTGAAAAGCTATATGCCTTTACACTGAA
>CAKUBN010000057.1 GCA_934643185.1 uncultured Eubacteriales bacterium | reverse complement strand
GATTTTGGCATGAAAAATACCTCCAAAGTAACAGATTTTTATATTTAATCTGTCTACTTTAGAGGTATCATATCACCCCCCTATTAGGGCGACAGCACGGTTTTCTATATTCGCCGATCTGTGAAAAAGTCAGGTTATGGTCATCACGCGTTTATGTGGTGACAGGCTTTGCGTGCGCCATACGGTACTTCGCGATGAAGTAGTTCACGAGCGCGGTTAGGCCCGCCGAAACGGTGCACACGGCGCATGTGATGAGGAACACGAGCAGAAGGCCCGTTACGATGACCCACAGCACATTGCCGACATCGGGTGCAACATCATTCAGGCTGAATGCCGAGACAAGCTGCGTGACGAGCAGGATGAGGAATGCGCCGAGGAAGCTGAACTGCATGGTGCCGCGGCAGAGGAACCAACGCGGGATGGCCAGCACCAAAAACGCAAAGACGAACGCAATGAGCACGCCCCACAGCGTGAACTGTGCGTCCGGCGTGAGCGCGCCGTTTTCTGCCGGATGCGCAAAGGTGCCGAGGGCGACCTGCACATGCGCGGCAAAGGTCAGGAGCAGAATGATCGTACCGACCACGCCGCCAAAGATCATGACGCCGCTCCAGAAGCCGTCCACCGGGGCGAAAATACGCTCCTTTAAGTGCGGCTTGCCGTCTTTTTTGTCGATTTTGTACGTACCGTAAAATGCTTCGGAAAATGTCATAAGGACGCTCCTTTCAAAAAACATCAGTCTTCGTGTGTTTCTTCTTCGGGGGTTCTCCGGGGGTCATTTTTCACGATCAGCAGGCGGGAAAGACGCTGGTCTTCAATTTCAAGTACGGTAATGGTGAGCCCGCAGACTTCTACGCTGGGGTGCTCGTTTTCTTTGGGGATGCGGCCGAGTAAGTCTGTGACAAGGCCGGCAATGGTGTCGTAATCGCCTTCCGGCAGCTCGGTGCCGGTGAGGTCGGAAATCTCGTCGATGGAGGTGGTGCCGTCCACGGTGAACTCGTTTTCGCTGACGCGGAAGATCTCCTCCTGCTCGTTGTCGTATTCATCCTGAATGTTGCCGAGGATGGACTCAATGAGGTCTTCGAGCGTGATGAGGCCGGCCGTGCCGCCGTATTCATCGACGATGACGGCGATCTGCAGGCGGCGCTCCTTGAGCTCTTTAAAGAGCTGGCTGCACTTTTTCGTTTCCGGGATGAAATACGCCGGGCGCAGCATGTCTTTTAAGTGAATGAAATCTGGCACGGGCTGATTGACGTAGGGCAGGAAATCCTTGACATAGCAAATGCCGACGATGGTATCAATGTCTTCGCGGTACACGGGCAGGCGGGAGAAGCCGTTTTCCACCGCAAGTACGGCGGCTTGTGCAATGGTGCTCTCCTCATCGATGGCGCAGATGTCCGTACGGTGTGTCATGATCTCGGTGACGGTGGTGTCGTTGAAATCGAGAATGTTTGTGATCATGTCGCGCTCATTCTCTTCAATGACGCCTTTCTCTTCGCCTTCGCCGACCATGTGCAGAATCTCTTCTTCGGTGACGGTCTCGTCAAGCGCTTTGGGGTCGTTGCCGAAAAGGCGCATGAGACCGTCTGAAATGAGGTTGCACAGGAGCACGAACGGGCGCATGACGGCACTGAGCGTGCACAGCAGGGTGCAGAGCTTGTATGTATGCTGCATGTCGCGTGCGGCCTTGTGCGCCACGAACTTTTTGGGGGCGAGGTCTGCCACCGTGAGGTAGAGGCCTGCGCACAAAAGCGTGCAGAGCACCGCCGAAAGCACAGCGGCGACGGCGGAAAGTAAGCCCGCGGCGCTTAAAACGTTATACAGACGCGGCGCGAAGGCTGTGACCGCGACCGCAAGGGCGAAGAAGCCCATGAGCATCATGCCCGATTGCAGGGGCGAAACGATGCCGATGCTGCGGTCAAGATATTCGAGCATCTTTTTGGCACGCGGCTCGCCGGATTCCGCGTCTTTTTTGATGCGGGATTCGTTAGCTGTTTCCGCGGCGGATTCGCACATGGCAAAAAGCGCGCCGAGAACAAAAAAGAGCAGAAGCAGCAACAGGGCGAGAGGGAGGGGTAAGACGGACGAGGCCGGCAGTAAATTGCCGTAAGGGTCGTCGTTCATAGTGAAAAAAGCATCCTTTCTGAAAGTTTGGGAGCAGTGGTGATGAGCTTTAACGAGCTTTTGTGAAAGCGGACGAATAAAGTTTTGATCAAACTTTTTCAAAAGTTTGCGGATTCCAAAGGCAGCGCCTTTGGTCGAGCTCCGCAGAGCTCGAAATACCTTTTGCCTAACCTAAGACTAGGAAGGTAGATCAAACAGTCCGGGGGACTGTTTGATCGTAGGAAACCCAGTCGTATGGGTTTCCTAAAAAGGCGGCAGCCTTTTAGAAAAAAGATTTTAGAAAAGGCAAATTTTTCCGCAAAAGCCAAAGAAAAACGCAATATGAAAAAGCGAGTTTTCTTTTCAAAAGCGTCACACGGCGTTTAGCCGAAACTAACTGCTCACCGATATATAATTATTAAAATTTTACCGCAAAAAAGCGCGGTTGTCAATATTTTGTGCGGGGAGGCGGACAAAGCGGAGGGAGAACGACGAAAAGGGCGAAAGTCGAAGCGAAGAAAAATAAAAAATGCCGAAAATCCCTGTTAATTCAGAAGAAATTTCAAAAAAACCTCGTTTTTTCCTTTACATATAGGCGAAAAAATGATAAAATTTGTTTTGAACGACGACAGGTGCTTACGGGATAGTTCTGCAAACGGCAGGGCGGTGGACGGGGCACTGCGTCGATAGGTAAATCCATTGATAATCCTTAAAGGAGGAATTAGTTAAATGGCAAGAAAAATGAAGACCATGGATGGCAACAACGCCGCCGCGCACGTTTCTTATGCGTTTACCGACGTTGCTGCGATCTATCCGATCACGCCGTCTTCCGTTATGGCTGATGAGACCGATAAGTATGCTGCTGCTGGCAGAAAGAATCTTTTCGGCCGTGAAGTCCGCGTAACGGAGATGCAGTCTGAGGCCGGCGCTGCTGGTGCAGTTCACGGTTCTCTGGCGGCTGGTGCTCTCACCACCACCTACACCGCTTCTCAGGGCCTGCTCCTGATGATCCCGAACATGTACAAGATGGCCGGCGAGCTGCTGCCGAGCGTTATCCATGTTTCTGCACGCTGCGTTGCTACCCACGCTCTGAACATCTTCGGTGACCATTCCGACATCTATGCATGCCGCCAGACCGGTTATGCAATGCTGTGCTCCAACAGCCCGCAGGAGGTTATGGACCTCGGCGCTGTGGCTCACCTTTCCGCTATCCACGGCAAGGTTCCGTTCCTGCACTTCTTCGACGGCTTCCGTACCTCCCATGAGATCCAGAAGATCGAAGTATGGGACTACAAGGATCTCGGCGAGATGCTCGACTGGGACGCAGTTAACGAGTTCAGAAGACACGCTCTGAATCCTGAGCACCCGGTTCTCCGCGGCCAGGCACAGAACGGCGAT
This sequence comes from uncultured Eubacteriales bacterium, assembly GCA_934643185.1. GTDB lineage: Bacteria > Bacillota > Clostridia > Oscillospirales > Acutalibacteraceae > Hominenteromicrobium. The sequence goes on along the minus strand of CAKUBN010000057.1, from coordinate 10,633 downwards.
ATCTTCTTCCAGGCTCGTGAGGCTTGCAACAAGTACTATGATGCCATCCCGGAGACCGTTGTCGATTACATGAACAAGGTCAACGAGAAGATTGGCACCGATTATAAGCCCTTCAACTACTATGGCGCTCCGGATGCGGAGAAGGTCATCATTGCTATGGGCTCTGTCTGCGAGACGATCGAAGAAGTTATCGATTACCTCGTAGCAGCTGGCGAGAAGGTCGGCCTTGTTAAGGTCCACCTGTACAGACCGTTCGTTGCTAAGTACCTGCTTGACGTGCTTCCGGAAACCGTTAAGACGATCTCCGTGCTCGACAGAACGAAGGAGCCGGGCTCCATCGGCGAGCCGCTGTACCTCGACGTTCTGGCTGCTATCAACGGCACGCAGTTCGGCTGCGCTAAGGTCCTCACCGGTCGTTATGGCCTCGGTTCCAAGGATACAAAGCCGGCTGACATCATCGCTGTTTACCGCAACATGGAAAAGGGCGACGATGCGAAGAAGAAGTTCACCATCGGCATCGTGGACGATGTTACGCACCTGTCCCTCGACGCGACTGAGCACCCGGATACCGCACCGGCAGGCACGAAGTCCTGCAAGTTCTGGGGCCTTGGTTCTGACGGTACCGTCGGCGCAAACAAGAACTCCATCAAGATCATCGGCGACCACACCGATATGTACGCACAGGGCTATTTCGACTACGACTCCAAGAAGTCCGGCGGTCTGACGATGTCCCACCTGCGTTTCGGTCATACGCCGATCAAGTCCACCTACTACATCTCTCAGGCTGACTTCGTTGCATGTCACAACCCGGCTTACCTCGGCACCTATGACATGGTCGAAGACCTGAAGAAGGGCGGCAGCTTCCTTCTGAACTGCCAGTGGACTCCGGAAGAGCTCGACGAGAAGCTCCCGGGCAAGGTTAAGAAATACATCGCTGATAACGATATCAACCTCTACACGATCGACGGCTTCAAGATCGGTAAGGAAATCGGCCTGGGCACCAGAATCAACACGGTTCTCCAGTCTGCATTCTTCTCCATCGCGAAGATCATCCCGGAAGAGGACGCGATCCGCTACATGAAGGAAGCGGCTACGAAGTCCTACTCCAAGAAGGGTGACGCCATCGTTAAGATGAACCATGACGCTATCGACCGCGGCGCTACCGGCTACGTGAAGATCGATGTTCCGGCTTCCTGGAAGGACGCTGTGGACGATTCCGTGAAGCACGTTGCAACCGGCGACCGTCCGGAGCTCGTGGACTATGTAAACAACGTGGTTATCCCGGTCAACACCTTCCACGGTAAGGACCTGCCGGTTTCCACCTTTGAAAAGTATGCAGACGGCACCTCCCCGCAGGGCACCGCTGCTTACGAGAAGCGCGGCGTTGCAGTTGACGTTCCGACCTGGATCCCGGAAAACTGCATCCAGTGCAACTTCTGCTCCATGGTTTGCCCGCACGCGGTTATCCGTCCGGTGCCGATGACAGACGCAGAGCTTGCAGCGGCTCCGGCTGCTGTAAAGAGCAAGGCCATGACCGGTATGCCGGGCATGAACTTTGTCATGACGATCTCCACCCTGGACTGCACGGGCTGCGGCTCTTGCGTACAGGTTTGCCCGGGCATGAAGGGCAACAAGGCTCTCGCAATGTCCCCGATCGACAACGAGCGCCCGGGTCAGGAAGTATTCGATTACGGCGTTAAGCTGGATCCGAAGCCGGAAGTTCTTGCTAAGTTCAAGGACACCACGGTCAAGGGCAGCCAGTTCAAGCAGCCGCTCCTCGAGTTCTCCGGCGCATGCGGCGGCTGCGGTGAAACTCCGTACGCTAAGCTCGTTACCCAGCTGTTCGGCGACAAGATGTACATTGCAAATGCTACCGGCTGCTCCTCCATCTGGGGCGGTTCCGCACCGGCAACGCCGTACACCGTCAACAAGCAGGGTCACGGCCCGGCATGGCAGAACTCCCTGTTTGAAGACAACGCTGAGTTCGGCCTTGGCATGACGCTTGCACAGAACGCAATTCGCGGCCGTCTGGAGCAGCTCACGAATGAGCTTGTTGCAGAAGAAGGCACAAGCGAAGAGCTGAAGGCAGCAGCTGAGAAGTGGGTTGAGACCATGGCTGACCGCGCTGAAAACGGTCCGGCAGCTGAGGCTTACATCACGGCTCTTGAGGCTTCCTCCTCCGAGAAGGCAGCCGAGATTCTGAAGGATAAGGATTATCTCGCTAAGAAGTCCATGTGGATCTTCGGCGGCGACGGCTGGGCATACGACATCGGCTTCGGTGGCGTTGACCATGCTCTGGCTTCCGGTGAAGACATCAACATTCTGGTCTTCGATACCGAGGTTTACTCCAACACAGGCGGACAGGCTTCCAAGTCTACCCCGGTCGGTTCTGTTGCACAGTTCGCGGCTGCAGGTAAGTCTGTGAAGAAGAAGGATCTGGCTTCCATCATGATGAGCTACGGCTATGTTTATGTTGCGCAGGTCGCTATGGGCGCCGACATGAACCAGTGCCTGAAGGCTATGCATGAGGCTGAGAGCTATCATGGCCCGTCCATCGTTATCGCTTACGCACCGTGCATCAACCACGGCATCAAGGGCGGCATGGGCGTTTCCATGAACGAAGAGAAGAAGGCAGTTGCAGCAGGCTACTGGCATACCTTCCGCTTCGACCCGCGCCGTGCTGACAACGGTGAGAACCCGTTCCAGCTCGACAGCAAGAAGCCGTCTGCTTCCTACCGTGACTTCATCATGGGCGAGGTTCGTTACAACAGCCTTACCCGTGCATTCCCGCAGAGAGCTGAGCAGCTCTTCGAGAAGGCTGAGAAGTACGCAGAAGAGAAGTACGAGAAGTTCGCACACATGGCTTCTGAGGAGGAATAATTCCGCAAGGAATTTTCCCCTGTACTTAACGGTACAAAAGTGACGTAAGTCACTGAAATAGAGAGACCCCCGACTTGCAGCAATGTAGGCCGGGGGTCTTGCTGTATTAAAAACTGGCATAATTGCGGAAAAGCTCAACATATAATGCAGCACAAGCATCACAGACAAGGGTGTGTTACGATGAAGCAGAATGTTGAGGACAGAGCCGCCATGCTGGGGGAGTATATCGTAGAGAACAAAGCGACTGTGCGCCGCGCTGCAAAGCAGTTTGGCGTGAGCAAATCGACCGTACATAAGGACGTGGCCGAGCGGCTGCGCAGCGTGGATATGGGCCTTTATAAGGAGGTGCGCAGCGTGCTGGCCGTGAATAAGGCCCAGCGGCATATTCGCGGCGGCATGGCGACAAAGCGCAAGTACGAGGCGCAGAAGAAATGAGAAAAGCCCTCCGGGTAACCTCGGAGGGCTAAAATTCTATGCGTTTTTAGTTAACTTTTGACCGGCACTTCCTGTGGCTGCGGGGCCTTTTTGTGGCGGCTTTCCGGTAGTGTATACTTGCTTGTGAAGCGGTTGTAATAGCCGGTGAAGCGCGGGTCGCCGGAGGTTTTGATCTCGTTTAAGTAACCGTGTGTGTCCATGGTGGAATCCTTGATCTGGATCAGGCATACCGCAATGTTAGAGCAGTGATCGGAAACGCGCTCGAAATTGTTGAGGATGTCTGAGAGCACGAAGCCGAGCTCAATGGTGCACTTGCCTTCCTGTAAGCGGCGGATGTGGCGGTTTTTCAGCTCAACTTTCAATGAATCGATGACCTGTTCGAGCGGCTCTACTTCGTAGGCAAGCTGTAAGTTGTTCTCGACGAACGCGTCTGTCGTGATGTTCAAAATCTCGATGATGGCACCTGTGAAGACCTCAAGCTCCTGCTGGGCCTTTTCGGAGAATTTCAGATCTTTATCGTGGATCTCGCGTGCAACACGCAGGAGATTCACCGCGTGGTCGCCGATACGCTCGAAATCGCCGATGGTATGCAACAGCTGCGAAACATCGTTGCTGTCAGCCGTAGAGAGGTTTTTACTGGAAATTTTGACGAGGTAAGAACCGAGCTTATCTTCGTACTGGTCGATGGTTTCTTCGTTTTTCTCGATTTTTTCTGCTGTGGCGGAATCAAAATGCGAGAGCAGACCGATGGAATCCAAAATGGTATCGCGCACAAGGTCTGCCATTTTTGTGGTGGCATTGCGGCACTCCGCAATCGCGAAGGACGGAGAGAGCAGCAGACGCTCATCGAGCAAAACCGCGTGCGGGTCCTGCTTGCCGGGCTTCAGGCGCTTATCACGCACGGTGATAACGGCGAGCTTTTCAAGCTGATTGCAGAAGGGCAGCAGAATGAACGTGGTGATGAGGTTGAATGCGGAATGCGCGACCGCGATCATAAACGAGGAGATCGGCTGGTCGGTGAATGTGAAATGGAAAATGCTGTTTGCAATATAAAAGCCGGAAAGACAGATGACGGTGCCGAGCACGTTAAAGTAGATATGCACGGCGGTCACGCGCTTTGCACTTTTTGTGGTGCCGATGGAGGAAAGCAGCGCCGTGATACATGTACCGATGTTCTGGCCCATAATGACCGGCAGCGCCATACTGAACGAAATGCTGCCCGTCATGGCGAGAGACTGCAGAATGCCGAGCGAAGCAGCGGAGCTCTGGATGAGTGCCGTGATGCCTGCGCCGACTAAAATGGCGATGATGGGGTTATCGAGAATCGTTAAGACCTCTTTAAACTGCGGCAAATCCGCAAGCGGTTTTACCGCGCCGCTCATCATGGTCATGCCAGTCATCAAAATGGCGAAGCCGACACATACGGAGCCGATGTCCTTTTTCTTGCTGCTCTTGGTGAACATGATGAGAATGATGCCGATGAGCGCCACGATGGGCGAAAAGCTCTCCGGCTTTAAAAGCTGTACGAAAACGTTGTCGCTCGTGATGCCGGAAAGGCTTAAGATCCACGCAGTGACGGTGGTACCGATGTTTGAGCCCATGATGACGCCGATGGTTTGCCCAAGCTCCATGATGCCGGAATTGACGAGGCCGACCAGCATGACCGTCATAGCAGAGGAGGACTGGATTGCAATGGTGATGCCCATGCCGAGCAAAAGGGCCTTGAAGCGGTTTGAGGTCATGGAACGCAAAATACGTTCGAGCTTGCCGCCGACCATTTTTTCAAGGCTGGAGGAAAGCAAATGCATGCCGTAGAGGAAGAACGCAAGTCCGCCAAAGAGTGTAATAACGGAGAAAATGTCCATTTGTGGTTGCAGCTCCTTTGTGTGCGCAAAACGCTCGCTTTTCAAATTTTTTTCTTTTTTCTTACTTAATCTTTACATACAAGCTTATTCTAACATAGGTGACGGCGGGAATTCAATGCTTTTTTGATAAAAAACGTCGAAAGAGAAAATTATCTTGCCTTGACCCGCGGCAAACATCGCGGTATACTGTATTTATATTTTAGGCGCGTTTTAGGCAAACGCATTTGAATACTTGAAAAACAAGGTGGGAAACGTGATGAAAACGGCGGCAATTTTAGTGGCGGCGGGCAGCTCTGCACGTATGAAAAGTGGCGGCGCTTCGAAAACGATGATGGAGATCGGCGGCGAGCCGGTTCTGAGCCGTACACTGCGCGCATTTGAGAATGCCGCGTGCATCTCAAAGATCGTTATTGTGGCGCGTGCGTGCGATTTCGATGCAATCCAAAAAGCGTCGGCGTTCGTCACAAAGCCGCTCACGATTACCGAGGGCGGCAAGGAGCGGCAGGATTCCGTTTCAAACGGTGCGGCGCTTTGCGGTGACGCAGAGTATATCGCCGTGCACGATGCGGCGCGACCGTTTATCACGCCGGAGGAAATCGAAACCGTGTGCGCGGACGCGGAAAAATACGGCGCGGCGACGCTGGCGGTGCCGGTGAAAGACACCATCAAGGTTGCTGCGGCGGACAGCACGGTGTGCGCTACGCCGGAGAGAAGCACTTTGCGTGCCATTCAGACGCCGCAGGTATTCCGCCTTTCTTTGTATAAAGAAGCGCTGTGCCTTGCAAAAAACGCCGGAAAGCAATATACGGACGATTGCCAGCTCATTGAAGCGGCGGGCGGCAAGGTATATTTGACCCCGGGCGACTACAAAAACATCAAGATCACAACGCCGGAGGATCTGCTTGTGGCAGAGGCTTTTGCGGCGGAAAAGTAAAGGAGTGTTACTATGCGGATCGGTCACGGTTATGACGTACACAAGCTTGTAGAAAACAGAAAGCTCATTTTGGGCGGCGTGCATATCCCGTATGAAAAGGGCCTTTTGGGGCATTCCGATGCGGACGTGCTCGCGCATGCCATAGCGGATGCTTTGCTCGGCGCGGCGACGCTCGGGGACATCGGCGTGCTTTTCCCGGACGATGACCCGCAGTACGCCGGTGCGGACAGCTTAAAGCTGCTCGCGGTGGCGGTGGCGGCGGTACGCCGCAAGGGCTTTGGGATCGAAAATATCGATGCGACGGTTTTGGCACAGCGTCCGAAGCTGCGCCCGTACATCGATGAGATGCGCCGCAACATTGCATCCGCCTGCAACCTCGACCTCGATTGCGTGAGCATCAAGGCGACGACGGAGGAGGGCCTCGGCTTTACCGGCCGCGGCGAGGGTATTGCAGCGCATGCGGTGTGCCTGCTGAAATAAATTTGCATTGTTTTGAGAGCTTCGCTTCGGCGGGGCTCTTTTTTGCACCAATTCCCGGCTTGTCTCATATTCTGTTTTGATGAGACTGTTTTGAAGGCTTGGAGGTGCTTGCAATGGAAAACAAAAGAGACACGGGCGAGAAGCGGCTTATTGTTGTCAGCAGCGTGACCTATGCGCTGAAAAGCCGTGATCTGCTTTTTCAAAGAGGGATAAAAGCCTACATTGAGCGGCTGCCGCGCACCCGAGAAAGCGGCTGCGGCTATGGTGTATATGTTCCGCAGCGCACGGACGAAGCGGAGCGCATTTTGCGGGATGCAGGCGTGAAAGTGTTTTACCGTGCAGAACGGGGCGAGCGGACATGATCTACCTGGATAACAGTGCGACGACGTACCCAAAGCCGCTCATCGTGCGCCGCAAAATGGCGCAGGCCTTGGAGCAGTTCGGCGCGAACCCCGGCCGCGGCGGGTTTAAAATGAGCTTGCAGACGGCGCAGGCGGTCTACGATGTGCGGCAAAAGGCGGCAAAGCTTTTCGGCGCGGCGGGGCCGGAGTGCGTTTCATTTCAGCCAAGCTGCACGCAGGCGCTGAACATCGTCATTCATTCGTTAAAGCGCGGCGACCACGTGCTTGTGACCGATTTGGAGCACAACGCAGTGCTGCGCCCGTTGAAGGCGATGGAGGCGCACGGCGTTTCGTTCACCGCTGTGCCCGTGACGCCCGGCGACAACGACGCGACGCTCGATGCGTTCCGTCATGCGATGCGCGAAAACACGAAGCTATTTGTCTGCACGCAGGCCTCGAACGTGTTCGGCATCCGTGTGCCGGTGGAGCGCTTGGCGGCGCTTGCGCACATATACGGCGCGGAGATCTGCGTGGACGCGGCGCAGTCCGGTGGGGTAATCCCCATTCACGCGGAGCGCGACGGCATCGATTACCTGTGCTGTGCGGGGCACAAGGGGTTATACGGCCCGATGGGCACGGGCATGCTCATCACGAAAAACGGCGAAAAGCTGGAAAGCTTGATACAAGGCGGCACGGGCACGCGTGCGTTGGAGCTTGAACAGCCGAAAGAAATGCCGGAATACCTTGAAAGCGGCACGCAGAATGTGCCGGGCATTCTTGCACTTGGCGCGGGCATGGATTTTGTGCGCATGAACGGTGAAGATGCGCTGCGGGAGCGGGAGATGCGCCATATCTGCCGTGTATATGAGGCGTTTAGAAACATGCCGCACGTCGTTTTGTACACCGAAATGCCGGACACCATGTACTTCGTGCCGGTGCTCGGGTTTAATGTGCGCGGCATGCAGAGCGAAGAAGTGGGCGAAGCGCTCGCAAAGCGGAATATTGCTGTGCGCTGCGGGTTTCACTGTGCGCCGCTCGTGCACCGCAAGATGGGCACAGATGCGGAAACGCCCGGCGGCGCGGTGAGTGTTTCGCCGAGTGCATTCACGACTGACCGGGACATTACGGAGCTGATCCGCGCGGCCTATGCACTGCGGGCGGAAAGCGCGGCGCGAAAAGCAGAATAAAAATGAACAAAATGTAAATAAAAATCGGAAATTTCAGAAAAGAACAGGAAAAAACATACAATTCCCCCTTTTCATCCCCACCTCTTTGTGTTAAACTATATTTAGTACGCAAGTTTCTTGTAAAGCGCGGCGCGCGATGACTGCGCAGGCGCTGAATCCTTTGCAAAGAGGTGAATGCTTTGAGTAAGGTTTTTGAAGCCATTGCTTCCTGGTGGGAGTGGATGGTGAGCATTGCCATGAATTTTCAATTTAAAGATGCCGTTGACATTATTATCGTTGCACTTTTGATCTACGGTGTGGTCAAGCTGGTGCGCGAAACGCGCGCCGGGCAGCTTGTGAAGGGCCTGTTTTTGCTGGTCATTCTGTTTGTGATCTCGTCGTATTTCAACTTGGTGATGGTCAGCCGTGTGCTGGCATATTTCTTCCAATTCGCTTTTGTTGCACTCCTCATTGTGTTCCAGCCGGAGATCCGTAAGGCGCTGGAGCAGGTGGGCTGCAACAACGTGGGCCAATCCATTGCAGCTGCGGTGACGGGCCGCGACCGCAGCCATGATCGCGCACAGATCCGCAAGGCCATCAACGCGGTTGTGGACGGCGTGGGTATTTTGCAGCAGCTCAAAATGGGTGCGCTTATTGTATTTGAGCGCAAAACGAAGCTGGGCGATATCATCGCGACCGGCACGCAGATCAACTGCGAGCCTTCCGGCCAGATCGTGGGCAATATCTTCTTCAATAAAGCGCCTCTGCATGACGGCGCCATGATCATTCGCGATGGCATGATCCACGCGGCGGGCTGCATTCTGCCGCTGACGAAAAATACTTCCGTTTCCGCAGAGCTCGGCACGCGCCACCGTGCGGCGCTCGGCGTCAGTGAGGAATCGGATGCCGTGGTCGTGGTGGTCTCCGAAGAAACGGGGCAGATCTCTGTGGCGGTCAACGGCGTTTTGGCGCGCCGCTTCACGCGTGATACGCTGCGCGACGTTTTGGAGGGGTACCTTATCCCGCAGGAAGAAGCTTCCACCGTGCGCCGTAAGTTCGGCGTGCTGAAAAGCAGAAGGACGGTGAAGAAGGGATGAAGAAAAAATCTAAGACCGAAGTGAAACAGCGTCTGCGCGTGTTTGAGAACAACACGCTTCTGCTTGTTTTCTCCTTTTTGGCGGCGGCGGCCATTTGGTTTGCCATGATGGCGAGCAACTCCGAAAGCCGTGCGACCGTAATCCGCAATGTGCCGATTAACGTTGAAATTTCCGATACGGCGCAGGAAGCCGGTGTGCGCGTGTTCAGTATGAGCAGCAGCGCGACGGATGTGAGTATTACGGGCAACTCACTCATCACAAGTAAGGTGACGAGCGAGGATATCGGCGTTACGGCGACGCTGGATCCTTCCGTCAGCATGCTGACGGGCAGCAGCTTGCAACAGACGACGCTTTCTCTGCGCGCAGCAAAAAAGGGCAACACCCTCGCCGAATACGAGGTGGAAAGCGTTTCGCCGTCCGAGATCACAGTGGTGTATGATAAATATAAAGAAACGCAGCTCACTTTGGAAACAGATTTTCAGTACACTACGGCGGAAAATTACTATGCGCCTTCTACGCCCACACTTTCTACGGAGCTTATCACGGTCTCCGGCCCGGAAAGCAGCGTGAACAAGGTGGCGCGTGCCGTGTTGGAATATAAGTTCGGCGAAGAGCTCACGCAGTCAAAGTCGCTTTCCTGCAAAGTGACGTTGTACGACGCGAACGGCAATGTACTTGACCCAACGGAGCTCTATTTGAAGCTGAGCGACGACACGGTGGAGGTCTCCATTCCGGTGACGAGCCGACAGACGGTCAAGCTGGAAGCGGATGTGCGCAATATTCCGGACAGCTTTGCCTCGAACCGCATCACGATCGACCCGGCAGAAATTGAAATTGCCGGCGACGGTGAAACGGTCTCAAAGTACACGACCCTGACGCTCTCCACGCCGATCAACTTCCTGGACGTTACGCCGGAAAACAACACGTTCACGGTGGCTATCCCGGTGCCGAGCGGTGTGACAAATGTGACGCGAGTGGAAAACGCGACCGTTACATTCAACCTGAACGGTTACAAGGAAACGTCTGTGCTGACGAGCAACATCAGCGTCATCAACGTGCCGGAGGGTATGGAAGCAGAGCTTTCTACAAAGACACTCACGCTGAAGATCATCGGCACGGCGGCGCAGATCTCGAAGCTGACGGGAGATTCCGTTTTCTGTACGGTGGATCTTTCCACGGTGACAGACCCGAGCGGCAGCATGGAAGCGCCGGTGACGGTGACGATTAACAATGCGGATTCCTGCTGGGCGACCGGCAGCTACACGGCGCATGTGACGCTTTCGCCGAAAACCGAATCTTCCACCAGTGATGCTTCAAACTAAATAAGCAAAATGAAAACCCGCCGAGCTGAAAAGTTTCTGAAGTGATAAAATAATGGTAGACACGAAAGTGCCTACCATTATTTTTATGCTATTATGGACATGGAGGTGGAATT
>CAKUBN010000056.1 GCA_934643185.1 uncultured Eubacteriales bacterium | reverse complement strand
GATTTTGGCATGAAAAATACCTCCAAAGTAACAGATTTTTATATTTAATCTGTCTACTTTAGAGGTATCATATCACTCCTGTACGGGAAACCGCAGCGGTTTTCTTTTTATATCGGGATATGAACGTGTAATTGAATTTTACAGGCGATACAGCTTTTCGCCCACAGCAAACCAAATCGTGCCGTCCGGCGCAAGTGCCGCGGTGCGGCAAAGCCCCGGGGACGCGAATTGCTCTGTAAAGCGGTTCGCTTCGGGGTCAAAGAAGCAGATCGTTTTGCCGGTGAACACGGTGCATAAACCGTTTTTCAGGTCTAAAAGCTCGTGCGCGATGCAATCATCGTTGTAGGCGTCTTTGCCGGTCTTGCCGGAAAGTGCAGCTTCACAAAGCGTTTCCAGCGTGTCGGGGTCAAGCACAGAAAGCACCGGCGTGCCGTCTGCCTTCGTGCGGCTGATGACCAGCCGGCCGTTTATGTACAGCACTTTAAAAAACAGAACGCCCTTATCAAAAATGCGCTGTCCGGCGATTTCGCCGTCATAGCCGATTTTCAAAACCCGAAAAGCGTCCCGGTCTGCCATCAGCCCGCTGGCTTCGCCGTTTGTCACGGCATAGAGATATTCGGGCGCGGCACAAAGATGCTCAATGGCCTGGTCGCCCGCAATGCCGAACCAACTGGTGACTTTCTGCGTTTTGGTGTCGATCTTTGTGATGCCGCCGCCGCGCACGCCATAGCTTGCCCACCAGCCGGTCCAGATGTTTCCGTCTGCGCCAAGCACGCTTTTTCCGTGCGGACGCACCATTTTCGGCGCACAAGAGCCGAGCAGGCGCGGGTTGATGTTGTTATACTGATCCCACGGCGTTTTAGGGTCATACAAAATGTGGTCGCCGTGTATGTAGGAGGTCAGGTACAGCCTGCCGTCAAGCGGTACAATGCCGTATACCTCGCCGCCGGCCGCCGCAACGGAAGCGGAGTTTTCAAATGTACCCGTTTTGGGGTCATAGCTGAAAATCGTCTGACCAAATTCTGCACTGCCCCAGATCAAACCGTCCGGGTCGGCCGCAAGCGTCATGATGTTGCATGGGATCGGCTCGGCGGCGAGCAACTCAAAATGCCAGCCATCGTCTTCTTCCCAGATGAGATCCTGCCCCTTGATGCCGATGCGCTTTCCGTTTTTGCGCGTGACAATATGGTTGCCGGCTTCGCCCGGGAGCAGTCCGTAGGGAAGCGGTTCGTTTTGCTTTTCCAAATATGTTTTTACGTCGTTCGGTAGATTTTCCGGTTGTTCGTCGAAGGCAAATTGCACTAAAAATTGATTGGCTTTTATATTATATAATCGGTACGCCGTATCGGTTTTCGTCAAAAGGCAATCTCCAAACGCCGCAGCGATGCTTTCTCCCGCGCTGCCAATCTGCATGAATTTTTGGTTTGCAAAAGTATAAAGCCAAACGGTATTCTCGTGAAAGCCGGAGTTTACCGCCACGCCGCCACAGACGGGCGTAACGTTTTTGGTATAGCAATTTTCTTTGTTGGGGCCGACATGTCCGAGACTGGCAAGCGTTTCTTTTTCCGGATCATATTCCAAAAGCGCGCCGCCCGGCCAGGTTCCGCCGTAGATTCTGCCGTTATCGCCGCGGGCAAGATTCCAGATGTACCGCTCGCCTTCGACGGTCAGCGAGGAAAGGTACGTCCGCGTCTTCAAGTCAAACCGATGCAGCGCTCCGTGATTGGCACATGTGCCAATCAGCAGCATTTCCTTTTCTTTTAAGTACAGTGCGGCCCATGCGCCGGCATCGTACGGCAGCGGGTAGTTTTCGCACGTTTTGGTTTCGGGATCGACTAAGATCAGCGCGCCGGTGGCGCCGCCTGCATAGCTGACAACAGCAAACCGTTCCTTGCCGCTCAACGGGTCAAGCGGAATATAATCCGCACCGAGAATACAGAAATTCCGGCAGGGCAAAGCAGCTAAAAAAGCTTCTCGTCTTGCGTTCATAAAAATGTCCTTTCTCTTTTACGGCACTGTAAAATACCGCGTGTTCTTTTCATATCTACTCTGATTTTTGCACAGCACTGTGCACATTTCAAGTCCGATTTTCTGCAAAACTTGACGGATTTCACGAGATTTTTTGACTTTAGCAATAAAAGATCATGTGATTTTATGATAACTTTAGCGAAACTTCCGAAGAACTAAGAATAGTACATATTTTACGAAGAATTCTCCATATCAAGGGTGTTCACAGTATGTTAAAATCCTTTCATCAAAGAAAATTCGGTGCGGCGCAGCGGTTCGCCGCAGTAAAACAGAGGGAGGATGCTGTTATGGCAAAGAAGGCCGTGCAAAAGCCGGTGGGCAGTACGCGCAGCTTGTGGTCGCGCATATGGGAGAACAGGTTCCTGTATGTAATGCTGCTGCCAATGGTTGTGCTGTTGCTTATTTTCAACTATTATCCGATGTATGGTGTAATCTTAGCGTTTAAAGATTTTAACTTTTCGGCAGGTATTCTCGGAAGCCCGTGGACCAAAAATCATGGCTTTTATAACTTCCTGCGTTTGTTTAGGGATCCGTCTTTTTCAAACGCCATGATTAACACGCTGTCCATCAGCCTCGGCCGTTTGATTTTCGAGTTCCCGATCCCGATTATGCTGGCGCTGCTCATCAATGAGATCCGCTCCAATAAATACAAAAGAGTCGTGCAGACGGTCTACACGTTCCCGCACTTCATCTCATGGATCATCGTGGCGGGCCTGTTCTTCAATCTGTTCTCAAACGACGGCATCGTAAATCAGATATTCACAGTGGTCGGTCTACCGAAGCAGCATGTGCTCAGTGATCCGAACACATTCCGTCCGCTCGTTTACATTAGCTCCAACTGGAAAGAAATGGGCTGGAGTGCTATTATATACCTTGCCACCATTTCCGGCATCAGTCCGGAGCTGTACGAGGCGGCGCGCATCGACGGCGCGGGTCGCGCGCAGCTGGTGCGGCACATCACGCTGCCGTGTCTCAGCGGCACCATTGCCATTCTTTTAATCTTACAGATTGCCAGTATGATGAACGCAGGCTTTGACCAGCTCTTCAACCTTTCCAACGCAGCGGTCCGCCAGAGTGCCGACATCATCGATACGCTCGTTTACCGCAAGTCGTTTTCGGAGGCGGCGAACTTCGGTTACACCACGGCCATCGGTTTGTTTGAATCTGTCATCAACTTCGTTCTGCTTTTGATCGGCAATACCATCACTAAAAAGCTTAACGGCAGAGGCATTTATTGAAAGGGGGCAGCAAAATGAGTGAAATAACCGCTTCTCTGCACGCAAAAAAGAAAAAACTGAACCATTACACCGGTTTTGATTATTTCCTGATCGTCTTCATGGGTCTGTTGGCGCTTATCACCGCGTTTCCGTTTTACTACATGCTGATCGTTTCATTCGGCACCTACGAGGACATTCACGCGCAGAGCATTTATCTGTGGCCTACCGTATTCGATACCAGCGCATATGAGCTTGTTATCGGCAACGCGCAGTTCTGGAGCTCCGTGCGCAACACCTTGTTTGTTACGGTTGTCGGTACGGCGCTCAGCGTCGTTATTATGGTGGCAGCAGCTTACCCGCTGACAAAAAAAACGCTGTTCGGCGGTAAATTCTTTTTCAATATGCTCATCTTCACCATGTTCTTTGGCGGCGGCATGATCCCCGGCTATCTCGTCGTTGAGCAGCTCGGCCTCGGCAATACCATTTGGTGCATGATCTTCCCGTGCCTGATCGGGCCGTTCAATATCATTTTGATCAAGAACTACATAGAAGATCTGCCGCTTGCGATCGAAGAATCCGCAAAGATCGACGGCGCAAACGATATGGTGATCTTATTCAAGATCATCCTGCCGATGTCCACTCCGATCATCGCGACCGTAGCGCTGTTCGTGGCGGTCGGCAACTGGAATTCCTATTGGATGGCCATGCTGCACATCAATAAGCCGAATCTGTATCCGTTACAGCTTTTGCTGCGCAACATGCTGTTGAACACCACAAATTCCATGACCGGCGTAAAGGCGGCCATTATCGCGCAGGAAAAAAGCGTATACGACCTTTCTCTGCAGATGGCGACGGTCACTGTTGCAACGGTACCGATTTTAGTCGTTTATCCGTTCGTGCAGAAGTACTTCACCAAGGGCATCATGCTCGGCGGCGTGAAAGGCTAAGCTGCCAAAGACACAACACAGTACCAAAATCCGAGTGGTCGGATGGTAAAATAAATTTTTTAGATTTAGGAGGATGTAAGTATGACGAAGCTATGGAAGAAGATCTCCGCGGCGGCACTGGCCGCAGCCCTGATGCTTTCCTGCATGGCGGGCTGCTCCGGCGGCGGAACGGAGAGCAAACAGGAAGAGAGCGGTTCTGCGGCAAACGAAAGCTCGTCCGACGCAAGCGCTGAGTCCTCTCAGAGCGAGGGAGGGGACTATGCAGAGCATATGACCCTCAGCATCGCGGTGTGGGGCATCGGCGACACGATCATCGACGGCGAAGACGAAGTGCGCGACCGCCTGTACGACAAGTTCAATATCGATATTGAACCGTACGCGGTAACTTGGGGTGACTACGGCGAGAAGATTCAGCTTTGGGCCGCAACGAACCAGCTGCCGGACATCACCGCGTATGATGCGGCGTATACCGACACGTTCCGCAAGTGGCGCGACCAGGGCGTTGTGCGCGCACTGCCGGACAACTGGGCAAGCTTTGAAAATGTTGCAAAAATGCTGGATAACTCCGAGGGCCGCGCCATGAACGAAGTGGCGGAGGACGATGCAAACCCGGTGTTCTACGGCATTCCGCGCCCGAACTACCAGAGCGATGAGGACGGCATTACGGACTACGGCATTGCGATCCGCCGCGACTGGATGGAGAACGTCGGCGTGACGAAAGTGCCGGAAACGCCGGAAGAGCTCTTGGACCTTCTGAAAAAATTCGTAACGGATGACCCGAACCAGAGCGGCAAAGCCGATACCGTCGGCCTTGCAGGCTATACGTTCAGCTGGATGACCGTTCTCATGAATGGCGAGTGCCCGGATGCCGTAAACGGCTTCCGTTGGAGCTTTGCGGAAGACGGCTCGCTTGTGCCGTGTTTTATGACGAAGAACTTCCTCAACGGCGTTAAGGTCATGAAAGAATTCTACGATGCAGGCGTCATCGACCCGGACTATATCATCTATAAGGGTGAAGACGGCCGCGATAAGTTCCTCAACGGTCAGGCGGGTGCTTATGCACACTCCGGCCCGACATACAGCGGCACCGGCATCATGGCAGAACGTTTCGGCGAAGCCTATCCCGATAAATCCCTTGATGAGATCGTGGCATTCGTACCGCTCTTTGCAAACAGTGAGACCGGAAAAACCACATTCCCGGCACCGAGTAAGTATTGGTCTGAGACATATCTCAGCAGCAATGTGGACGATGCAAAGGCACAGCGCTGCATGGCACTTATGGATTACCTTTTAAGCGTTGAAGGTTATGAAGACATTTCCCTCGGCATCGAAGGCGTTTCCTACAAAAAGCTCGGCGAGGGCAAGTATGAAGTCCTCCCGATGACAAAGGAAGACGGCTCCCCCATGACGGTCGCAGAGCGCTATCCGTGCACAGGTCTCTACTCTCTCGGTTTCTGGGGTCCGTACCGCCAGGATATTGCCCCGGGTCATACCGATGGTCAGATTAAGCTCTATGACGATTATCAGACGCTGATGTTTGATGAGAAGAAAGCAGCCGTTGCCGATGCACCGAACACAAAGGGTCTCCTTCTGGATGAAACAAAGGATCTTGCAACGGCGGACGACCATTACGAAGAGATCATCAACCAGCTGATGACGTCCGACGACATCGACGCCGCATGGCAGGATATGGTCGACAGCTACATGAGCCAGGGCTACGATCAGGTCATCGCAGAGATGAATCAGCTTTATAAGGATGCAGGCAGATAAATACGGATAACTCTATGTGAATTCCCTCCTTTGCCTCAGGGCAGGGTCGGCGCAAAGGACGTCGGCTCTGCCTTGTTCTTTTTCATTCCGTTCTGTTCATTTGCCATGAAAAATGGTATAATGCAAAAAAAAAGAATATATACCAAATTCATGAGTGGGAGGCAGAAAAATGAGGAGAAAATCAACAGAAAGCGGCATGCCCATCGTTACATATATCGGTGCGGCATGCATGGTGCTTGTCCTCGTGGTTTCAGCGGTATTCACGGCCGGTTACGAGATTTTTTCAGAGCATGTGCGGCAGTCCAATTTAGCGTACACCGCACAGGTTTTCACGCAGTTGGAAGATCAGCTGCAAGCACAGCTGCAAACGCTGGAGGACAGCCTCAAGGGTCTTGCTATCAACCGCACCATGGCTGCATTTTTCAAGGGGAAATTTCAGGAGCTTCCGTTTGATTCGCGCCGCGAACTGGATTCGCTTACCATGGACGTTATGCTCGTCAACCCGGATATTCGGCAAATCGTGGTCGAGGGTTACAACGGCATTACGTATTATGCGGCGGACCACAATCAGGTGCTTTCGGATGCAATCCAAAAGCTGCCGGAGCAGCCGCAGTTTTACTACGATCTTTCGCCGGGTCTTACGATCGGTAAAGAAAACAAACGATGCTTTCTGCTTTCCACCTCCATGTATGATATTTGGAATTATACATCCAGCTTTTTTCTCGGTCGCATGACGATGGTTGTACAGCTTGAAACGCTTGGACTCGAGAATTTCACGGATCAGTATGATATGAGCCTTTTTCTTTTAAACGAAAACGGCATTTGCGCTTCAAACCGCGAACCTACCGAAATGGAACAGCAGATTTTGGCACGTGCGGATATTTTTGAGGACGGTCAACGGGAGATCATCGTAAATGGCAGGTCGTATCTGGTGCACACGGGACACATCAAGGCGCTGAACAGCAGCCTTGTCAGCATTTTACCGAAAGAGAACATCATGCAGGAGCTTGACCAGATCCGCAAAAGCGACATATGCTTGATGGTGGGCGCCGTGATTTTGATGATTACCGTCATGTTTTGGTTGAATCGCAAAATCAACGAGCCGCTTTATCAGTTGATCTCCCACATGCAGCGTATCGAGCATGAGGAAAAGCGATATTTCGGCAACGAGCTACATCTTTCCGGTTATCGCGAGATCCGACAGGTTTCCGAAGAGTTCAATCATATGATCCGCAAAGTCGGTGATTTGACGGACGACCTTGTGCAGACCACAACAAATTTGTACGAAGCGCAGCTGCAAAAAAAGCAGGCAGAGCTTTTACAGCTGCGCAGCCAGATCAACCCACATTTTCTGTATAACACCTTGGAAAGTCTCATCGGCATGGCGTATCTCGAAAATGCCGACCAAACCGCAGACATGGTGAAAAGTCTGGCGCAGATTTTTAAATACAGCGTAAAAGGGCAGGATTTTGTTCTGGTGCGCGAGGAGATCGCCGTGACGCGTGCGTATCTGAGCATTCAGCAGCAGCGTTTTCCCGGTGTGTTTGAAACGCATTTCTGCGTGGAGGACGAGGCCATGGCCTGCCAAATGCCCAAAATGCTTTTGCAGCCGCTCGTTGAAAACGCCGTCAGCCACGGTTTTCGCGAACAGCTTGCCGGCACCGGCGGACAGCTGACGGTCGGCGTGCGGCGCACGGAAAGCAAGCTGCTTTTGTGGGTGGAGGATAACGGCAAGGGCTTAGACAAAGCGAAAATAAAGCAGTATAACGATATGCTGCATGGCGAGCAGCTGCCGTCGCCGGATTCCATCGGGCTCGAAAACGTCATCGGCCGCATACGGCTGATCTACGGCGGCGCCGGCGTATTTCACATGACAGGCGGACCGGGGCGCGGCGTGCGCATCGATATGGAACTGCCGCTTACACACGGAGGGGAAAAGCATGTATAAGGTTTTGTTGATCGATGATGAACCGCTGATTCTTGTCAGTCTGGAACGCCGCATCGATTGGGCGGCGCACGACTTTGCCGTTGTGGGCAAAGCGCGCGGCGGGGAAGAAGGCCTGCGGCTGATCCATGACCTGCAGCCGGATCTTGTCTTTACGGATATCCGCATGCCGGATATTTCCGGGCTCGATCTTTTGCGGGAGGCGCGCAGAATGTACCCGGATATGCTGTTTGCCGTTTTAAGTGGTTACAGCGAGTTTGAGTATGCCCGCCGGGCGATCGAATACGGTGTTTTGGGCTTTTGCTTAAAGCCGTTTGACGAAAACGAGCTTTACGCGCTGCTCGATAAGGCCGCTGCACTGCTCGGAAAGCTTGAAAAACGCGAAACGGAAAAAACGGCAGAGCCCGCGCGCTCGGAGACGATGCGCGGCATTCTCCTCTATTTGCAGGAGCACTATAAAGACCCGGAGCTTTCCACCGTGGAGGTCGCCCGCGTATTTGGGTTCAACCCGAATTACGTCAGTCAGCTCTTTAAAAAATCGGAAAACGAAACGCTTACAGCTTATTTGACGAACCTGCGTATGCAGAAAGCCTGCGTTTTGCTTGAGAGCAGCGGGTGCCAGGTGCGGCAGGCGGGCGAGCAGGTCGGCTACCCGGATTACCTGTATTTCGCTAAGGTTTTCAAGAAGCACATGGGCGTCACACCGAGTGAATACCGCGCCGGGCTGCGCGGCAAAGAGACCCCGCAGAAGTCGTCAAGCGCACAGGAGAATACGCAAAGCACGTAAATCCCGGAACGGGTATAATAAAAGCGGAAAGTATACCGGGTATACCCGATGCGGAAAGGACGACGAATATGATACAAATAAACATCGCATCGCTGAACAGCGAGCTGAAACAGGGGCTCATTTTACTGTGCGAGGATTATGATTTTGCCCTTTCGGATACGGAGGGCTTACAGCTTTTTGCGGAACACACCGGAGAAAACCTCGTGCAGGTTTCGCTGAAAGGGCAAAGCGCCGTGATCCGATATCATCAGAAAAGCCATTTTTTCCGCGGCTTCTCTCTGCTTTTGGAGCATTTAAAAGAGAGTTCTGCGGATTATGCAGCAGCGGAAACGCCGCAGTTCGATGAACTCGGCGCCATGTTCGATGTATCGCAGGGCAACGCTGTTTTGCGCGTTTCCTCCGTAAAAGCCATGCTGCGCCGTATGGCGATGATGGGCATGAACATGCTCATGCTGTACTGCGAAGACAGCTATACCGTCGAAGACGAGCCGTACTTCGGCTATATGCGCGGCCGCTACACCGAAGCAGAGCTCAAGGAATGTGACGGTTACGCGTATCTGCTCGGCATCGAGATGATACCGTGCATCCAGACACTTTCGCACCTCATTGATGTTTTAAAGTGGCCTGCATTCGATAACATCAAGGAAGATTATGAAACGCTGTTTGTCGGTGGAGACGAGACGTATGCTTTCATCGAGCATTTGATACGCGCCGCTGTCAAGCCGTTTCGTACAAAGCGCATTCATATCGGCATGGACGAAGCGTGGCATCTCGGCACGGGACGCTATCTTGCAGAGCACGGACTTGTGCCGGGCGAGCGCATCATGCAGGAGCATTTAAGCCGCGTCATGGAGATCGTGCGCAAGCTCGGCTTACAGCCGATGATGTGGAGCGACATGTTCCTGCGCCAGTTCGGCGGCGGGGATTACTATAAAGAGCAGCTCGATATTCCGAAGGACGCTGCATCGCTGGTGCCGCCGGATATCGACATGGTGTACTGGGATTATTACCACGAGGACGAAGCATTTTACGACAGCCGAATCCAAACGCACCGCCTGTTCGGAGAGCCGATTTTCGCCGGCGGCGTATGGACGTGGGTGGGCTTCGGCGCGAACTGGGGTCTTACATACGCCACAACGCACCCTGCACTGCAAAGCTGCAAGAAAAACGGCATCCGCCGCGTCTTTGCCACCATTTGGGGCGATAACGGCACGGAGTGCAACATTTGGGCAAACCTGCCGGGCTTGCAGCTGTTTGCAGAACACGGCTATGCCGAATCCTTTGACGAAGAGAAATTTCGCCGCCGCTTTGCGTTCTGCTGTGGCGCGGTGTATAAGGATTTTGATGACCTGCGCTATCTCGATGAAATTCCGGGCTGCAAGCCGGGCAATTTGGAGCAGGTGAATGCGTCAAAATATCTTCTCTGGCAGGATCCGCTGATGGGCCTGTTCGATTACCACATAAAAGGTCTTCCGCTTCGCGAGCATTATCGAAACCTTACTTCGCATTTTGAAAAAGCCATGACGCGGAACGGTGCGTATAACGAGATGTTCCGATTTTATATGCTGCTTTCTAAAACGCTCGCCGCAAAAGCGGAGCTCGGTCTGTGCCTGACGCAGGCGTACCGTGCGGGGGATAGGGAAGCGCTCAAAACGCTTGCGGCGGAGGCAATACCGCAGGCGATTGAATACGCGGAGCAGCTGCGACGGTGCCACAAAGCGAACTGGTTTATCGATAACAAAGCCATGGGCTGGGACATCATGGATATGCGCTACGGCTCGCTGCTTATCCGTCTGCGCTCCGCAAAAGAGCAGGTGGAAGCTTACTTAAACGGAGACGAAAACAGTTTGGAAGAACTCGCGGAGCCGCGCCGTTCCTTTAACGGCAAAGAGGGTCTCGTGCCGTATGCCAACTGGTACGGGCGCATCGTGTCCGCCAGCCGCATCGCGCCGGAAGCCTAATCAGGAGGAATACACATGAGCAGATTGGTTTACTGCGATCAAAAAATGATCGATCTGGACGCTTGCGAAGTCGTCTACGATACACCGTTTACACCGGAAAGCCTCAAAGAAGATTTTGAGGCCCCAAGCGGACACTGGAGCGTGAAAGACGGGTGGCTTGTCGGCGTGCACCGCGAAAATTCCGGCGGTATGCTGTATACAAAGCAAAGCTGGGATTTCGACCTCATCATGGAGTTCGACGCCGAAGCGATCCCACCGTGCAAAAACGACCTCAATTTCGTCATGAAAACAAGCGGTTGGGACAGCGTGCATCACGATGCCGGGCCGGGCTACATTTTCGGCCTCGGCGGCTGGTGGCTCGATAAAGCCGGCATCGAAAAATACCCCACCTGTAAGCCGCGCTGCCTGACGGAGCTTTACCCGCTCGAAAGCGGCAAGCTCTATCATATCATCGCAGGTGTCATTGACGGGCATTGCTTTTTCTACGCGAACGGTAAACTCGTCTGCGAAATGTACGACCCCGCGCCGGAAGATTTTGTCGGCTGCGGCAAGGTCGGTTTTGATACCTACGCGTCGCAGATTCGCTACAAAGACCTGCGCGTTTACCGTGCCGCATACACGGAAAGAATTCTCGAATACACGCCGAATTTTTAAAAATCAGCGTATTTTACGCCGCGCTTTGCACATTCTGCAAAGCTTCTTCACAGCGTAGAAAACGTCAAGAAATCCGAAGAAAAAAGGGAGAAAAAAACGAATATCTGCCGTATGATACAGACAGAAGATCCGGTAAGGGCCGGATGAATTTACGGAGGTGTTCGTTATGGAGAAGAAGTACAACGCATATGAAAACGCACTTGAGGTGCTGCGCGGCGCAGCGGAGCAGGCCGGTTATAAGCACGATGAATACGTGACGCTGGAATACCCGGAGCGCGAATTAAAGGTTTCCGTCCCAGTCGTCATGGATGACGGCAGCGTGCAGGTATTTGAGGGCTATCGCGTGCAGCATTCCAGTCTGCGCGGCCCGTGCAAGGGCGGCATCCGTTTCCATAAGGATTCGGATATTGAAGAAGTGAAAGCGCTCGCTTTGTGGATGACCATGAAGTGCGCCGTTGCCAATATCCCGTACGGCGGTGCAAAGGGTGCTGTCAAGGTCGATCCCGCAAAGCTCAGCCGCGGCGAGCTGCAGCGCCTGACCCGCCGCTATACGGCGATGGTCTTGCCGCTTATCGGCCCGGAAAAGGATATTCCCGCGCCGGACGTCAACACAAATGCCGAAACGATGGGCCTGATCATGGATACATACAGCATGCTCAAGGGCTACACCGTGCCGGGTGTCGTCACAGGCAAGCCGGTGGAGATCGGCGGCTCACTCGGCCGCAGTGAAGCGACCGGCCGCGGCGTGATGATCACGGCTATGCAGCTGATGAAGAAGCTCGGCATGCAACCGGAGAACACTCGCGCCGCCGTACAGGGCTTCGGCAATGTCGGCTCCGCCGCAGCGGATCTGCTCGCAAAGCAGGGTGTTAAAATCTGTGCGTTAAGCGACGTTTCCGGCGGTATCTATTGTGCGGACGGTCTCGATGTTTCGAAGGTTCGTGCCTTTATCGCAGCGGAAAAAGGCCGTTTTCTGAAGGACTACACCATCGACGGCGTCCGTCACATTACAAACGAAGAGCTGCTTGAAGCCGATGTCGATCTTTTGATCCCGGCGGCGCTCGAAAATCAGATCACGGCGGAAAACGCCGGCAAGATCCGTGCAAAGTACATTGTGGAAGCCGCAAACGGCCCCACAAGCGTAGAGGCCGACGCCATCCTCGCACAGCGCGGCATCACCGTTGTGCCGGATATTCTGGCCAATGCCGGCGGCGTGGTCGTTTCCTACTTCGAGTGGGTGCAGAACATCCAGTCGCTCATGTGGGAAGAAAAAGAAGTCAACCGTCATCTTGAAGAAATCATGGTCAGGGCGTTTGAAGAGGTGTGGGGCATCTGCAAGGAAAAGCAGGTCTCCATGCGCATGGCGGCGTATATGTCCGCGTTAAAGCGCCTGATCACCGCAAAGCGCTTCCGCCCGATTTTCCCGTGATCGCAGAAGCCGGAAAGGAGAGAACATGCTGATCGATGTGCACACGCACCTGTGGGAAACCTGCGTGGAGGAATCCAAGCAGGGCATCCTCTCCATGTGCGAGACCTTCGGTATCGACAAGGTATATGTTTCCAGCCTGCACACCTACTGCCCGGATGAAGCGGAGGTCGCGCGCCTGAACGGGTATACCGCAGCGTTTATGCGGGAGCATCCCGGCCTTGTGGAAGGGTACTGCTACTTGAATCCGCGCAATGCAAATTCGCTTTGCGAGCTGCGCCGCCGCATTGAAGACGACGGCATGTGCGGCATCAAGCTGTGGGCGTCCGTGTTCTGTGATGACCCAAGCGTCAACCCCATCGCGGAGCAGGCAATCGCTTACGACATCCCGGTTCTGGTGCATACGTTTCATAAAGCGGTCGATCAGCTGCCGAACGAATCGCTCGGCGAAAACATGGCGGTACTCGCGCGGCGGTATCCCGAAGCGCGGTTCATCATGGCGCACATCGGCGCCAACTGCCTGCGCGAGCTGCGCTGTGTGAAAGACCTGCCGAATGTCTGGGCAGATTTTTCCGGCTCCATTTCTCACGCCGATGATTTAGAGTATGCCGTGCGCATTTTGGGCGTTGACCGGGTCTTATTCGGCAGCGATATGCCGGACCTCGCGTTCCAAACGAGTTACGGTCAGCTTCTGGAAGCGGACCTCACCGAAGAGGACCGCGAGAAGATCGCGTGGAAAAACGCGGCGGACGTATTCAAAAGGAGGTCGGCAAAATGAACGGGAATAGGAAGGGCTTCGACTGCAACGGCTTTTTGGGTACGTGGCCGTTCCGCCGGTTCTACCACGGCGGTTTAGACGGGCTTTTAGCCGTACACGAAAAAGCAGACATCACGGGCGGCTGGGTCTCATCGCTGAACAGCATTTTTTACAACGACCCCATGGAGGCGGAAGGGCTGCTCGCCGAGGCGCTCAAAAACACGCCGTACCGGCAGGTGATGGGCGTGAATCCCACGCTTCCCGCCGCGGTTTCATCCGTAAAGGAAGCTGTGGAGCGCTTTAAAATCTGCGCCGTGCGCCTCTATCCGGGGTATCATTTCTATCGGCTCGATGACCCGCAGCTTGCACCGTTTTTTGCGGAAATCGAAAAGCTGCATTTGCCCGTTCTTGTGACCATGCGCCTCGAAGATGAGCGGCTAAACTACCTCATCACGCCGCGCACCATCACAAAGGAAGAAAAGGAAGCTTTGCCGAAAAGCTATCCCGGCGTTCGGTTCCTCTACACCGGTATGCAGACCTACGAAGTGACCAAAATTGCGGAAGCTTTCCGAGAAAACAACAATCTCTATGCGGAAACATCGTTTTTCAAATCGCCGTGTACGGTGTTTGAAGATGTTTTGTCCGCCTTCAGGCGAAACAAAACCCCTGGTTCTACCAGGGGTAGATAAAAAACCTTGGTAAAAATAAAGCCT
>CAKUBN010000055.1 GCA_934643185.1 uncultured Eubacteriales bacterium | reverse complement strand
GCATGGATTACGATGAAATGTACCGCAAAATGCACGAGGCCTATGCCGAAGCGGCGAAAGAAAACTACACGCTGCTCGCCGACGTCGGCAGCAAATTCTATGAAAAGACCGAAACCGAAAATCTTTTCAACGAAGACGGCAGCCACCCGAATGAAGCAGGCTCCCATCTTGCGGCTGAAACCATTGCCGCGGCGATTTTGACAGATGCAAAACAGCGGGGAACCCTATGAAAAGGGAATCGATGGAGACGGTGCCGAAGCCGAAAAAACTACCGCACTTATCGACCGTGATGATTGTGCTGTTCACGGTGATTTTCGTAGGCTATAAACTGTGGAGCATCTTCTTTGGCGGCTGCTATGGCATGCTGGAAGATCTGCTCGCAATGCTTACGCTGGTTTTGTGGCTTGTAAAGCTCATTGTATCGCTGTTCAGAAAGCAAAAGCAGATCGCCGTAGCCTGCGTATTTTTGCTTGCGTTTTTAATCGGCTTTGCGGGAATTCAGGTTGTAGACGCGCGCTTTTTCTTTTATAAAGACGCCATGCAAGAAACCGCGGAGGAGATCAGCGCAACGCTTACCGATACCGAAGACGCATTCTTTTTGCCTGTGCTGCACGATGCTTCCAAAACACTCGGAGAGATCCACTATTACCGCACAAACGGCGAGCTTGCCATTTGCTTTCGGGAGCGCAGCAGCACTTTCGATTACTACTGCTACGTGTATACAAAAGCAGACCCCGAAACGATCATCAAAGACCCCGCACATGTGCAAAAGCTTGCGGAAAACTGGTATTATATAAATTTATACTAAAGTGCATTCTAAAGTGCATTCATAATTTCACGTTCTTTCGCATACGCTGTACCGGAAAAATACGGCGAAACGGGGGAGCAATATGTTAGAACGCATCGGAGAAATGCACGGGCGAGAGGTCATCAGCGTTTTGGACGGCTCGCGCATCGGGTATCTCGGCGATATTGAATTTGACACACAGCAGGCGGCGCTTACGGCGATCGTCGTATACGGTCGGCCGCGCTTTTTCGGGCTTTTCGGCAGGGAGAACGACTGCGTGATTCCATGGAGTGCGGTGAAGACCATTGGGGAAGATGCCGTGCTTGTCGATCACATCCCCGTAAAGCGGACACCGAAGCGCAGCTTCCTACAAAATTTCTTTGAAAACAGTTAAAAAATACTTGCTTTACCTGCCCTCTTGTGCTATAATAGTTCAGCGATTTGCAGGTTCTGCAAGCAAAAACGCACGCCGAGGTCTCGGATTGGTGCCGCAAAATGCGGTTTTCCCCGAAAAATTTAGGCCCGGCGGAGGAAAAACCAAGGAGGTATTTTCAAATGGCAGTCGTATCAATGAAGCAGCTTCTGGAGGCCGGTGTTCACTTCGGTCACCAGACAAGAAGATGGAACCCGAAGATGGCACAGTACATCTTCACGGAGAGAAACGGTATCTACATCATCGACCTGCAGAAGACCGTTAAGAAGCTCGAAGAGGCTTACAACTTCGTTCGTGACCTTTCCATGGAAGGCAAGAGCGTTCTCTTCGTAGGCACGAAGAAGCAGGCTCAGGAGTCCGTTAAGGAAGAGGCTCTCCGTGCAGGCGCTTACTATGTAAACGCTCGTTGGCTGGGCGGCATGCTCACCAACTTCACGACCATTCGCCGCAGAATCCAGAGACTTGCACAGCTGCGCAAGATGCAGGAAGACGGTACCTTTGAGCTGCTCCCGAAGAAGGAAGTCAGCAAGCTCGAGCTCGAAATTGAGAAGCTCGAAAAGTACCTTGGCGGCATCAAGGACATGAAGGAGTTCCCGGGCGCACTGTTCATCGTTGACCCGAGAAAGGAAAGAATTGCTGTTTCCGAAGCAAAGAAGCTCGGTATTCCGATCGTTGCAATCGTCGACACCAACTGCGATCCGGACGAGATCGACTATGTCATCCCGGGCAACGACGATGCTATCCGTGCTGTTAAGCTCATCGCCGGTGCTATGGCTAACGCGATCATCGAAGGCCGCGAGGGCCGCATGGGCGCTGCAGCTGAGGAGACCGAAGAAGCTGCTGCTGAGACCGAGGAATAATTTAAATTCGTTTAAGAATTCCTTTTGTTCGATATAGAGTTTTAGATTCTACAAGGAATGGTGATTTGAAATGAATTTCACAGCTAAGGACGTTGCAGATCTGCGCGCTAAGACAGGCTGCGGCATGATGGATTGCAAAAAGGCTCTCACAGAAGCTGAGGGCGATGTAGAAAAGGCAACCGAGATCCTCCGTGAGAAGGGCCTTGCAGCTTCCGTTAAGAAGGCAAGCCGTATCGCGGCTGAGGGTGTTGCATACGCTATGGTCAGCGAGTGCGGCAAAGTCGGTGTTGTCATCGAAGTTAACGCTGAGACCGACTTCGTTGCGAAGAACGCTCAGTTCATCGATTTCGTTAAGACCTGCGCTGAGACCGTTATCTATGAGAACCCGGCAGACGTTGAGGCTCTCCTCGCTTGCAAGGCACACGGCTCTGATATGACCGTTGACGCTATGCTGAAGGATAAGATCCTGACGATCGGCGAGAACATCAAGATCCGTCGTTTCGTTCGTTACGAGGGCGACTGTGTTGCTTATGTACACGGCGGCGGCAGAATCGGCGTTCTCGTTCGCTTCGAGACTGAGAATGTTCCGGCAGAGATCCTCACCGAGTGCGGTAAGGACGTTGCTATGCAGATCGCTGCTCTGAACCCGGCTTACCTCGATAAGTCCACGGTTCCGGCAGAGGCTCTCGATAAGGAAAAAGAGATCCTCATGGCACAGATCCAGAACGACCCGAAGAACTCCAAGAAGCCGCAGAACATCATCGAGAAGATGGTTACCGGCAGAATCGGCAAGTTCTATGAGAACAACTGCCTCCTGCAGCAGGCGTTCGTTAAGAACGGCGACCTCTCCGTTGAGCAGTACATTGCTGAGGAAGCAAAGAAGGCCGGCGGCACGATGAAGGTTACGGATTTCGTTCGCTTCGAGAAGGGCGAAGGCCTCGAGAAGAGAAACGACGATTTCGCAAGCGAAGTTGCCAACATGGTTAAATAATTGATTCTCTGAATC
This sequence comes from uncultured Eubacteriales bacterium, assembly GCA_934643185.1. Taxonomy (GTDB): domain Bacteria; phylum Bacillota; class Clostridia; order Oscillospirales; family Acutalibacteraceae; genus Hominenteromicrobium. Next base: position 11,122 of record CAKUBN010000055.1, on the reverse strand, counting down.
AGCACACCCCGAACGATTTTGCGTCGTTCGGGGTGTTTTTGTATCGTATAACTTTTGGAAAATATAAAATGTGCCCCGACAAGACATCAAAATCTTGCCGAGGCGCAGAACAACCGATTTTCAATTTGCGTAGCGCGTGTAATAGGTAAGGTCGCCTTCCATGCCGAAAAGCTCGCTGCGGGTGATTTGTCGACCCCAGGAGATCTGGCAGTTTTCGTAATCTGCATTTACTTCCGTCACGGTGATGGTATCGGTATCCCAGTCGATGTCCGTCACGATCATCGAGTGCTCATACCAACCCATGCGGATATGATCGCCGATGCGCAACTCGTCAAAGTCGTAAAACTCCGTGATCGGTGCATCGTAGCCGAACAGCAGGTCGCTGATGATGGAAACGTAGCCGAGGCATTGCATTTCGTCTCCGTATTGCGGGAAGAAATCATCCATCAGTCCATTATAAATGTTGCAGTTTCCATAACCATAAACAGAATGGTTGCACGGCGTGTCTGTAACGCACATGGCAATTTCGTCTGCCGTCATTTCGCTTGTGTCCACACCGACATGGTTCCAGTACATGCCGTTTGGAAAATAATCTTCAAGCAGCTCAAGCCGTGTCTGCACGCCTTGCTCCGCAAGATTGCCGCTGGAAACAAATAATGGCACAGAGCTGTATGCATCTACAAGCTCTGCGGTGTCTTCTACTTCGCCAGCCGGCAAAATGCGCTCTTTCGCGGCATAGGAAGACGTGGCCTCTGCTTGAGAAGCTTCGTTTCCGGCATCTGCTTCGGTGTCTTCCGCTGCGTCTTCGCTTTCATCGTAGACATACATCTCCACGCTTTCGTCGTCAGCGCCGATGGTCACACTGTATGACGTGACGGGTTCCTCTACGCTTTCCACGTGGTTTCCCTGCAAAAGCAGTGCACTGAATACAGCGGCTGATATCGCCACAGCTGCCACAGGCAAAATGACCGGCAGGGCAGAGAAGAGGCGCTCCCGTCGATTTTCAGGTTCTCTAAAGTGATTTTGCGGCATAAATACGCTCCTCAGAACAGTATGTATTGGGCAGCAAAGTCTGTTACCCAAAATTACTCTATTATATAGGATACTATGACTTTGTGACGTACGTGTGACGAAAACCGACAAATTTTCTGTATTTTGATAAAAAAGTGCCCGCAGCGGAAAAACTGCGGGCATAAAACTTTATCTGTTAGTCTTCGATCGCGGCTTTGCGGCTTAAAACGCCGTGGAAAAACGCGGGGTCAAACTTCGGCTTTCTCTGGTAGGTGTAAAGGCCGTTCTGCTCCTGCTCCACGTCGGTCAGCTGCGTATAGCAAAGGCCGAACATCTCGCTGTTATCGAGCAGCGCATCGGTAAGTCCCTTGAAGCGTGCGAGGAACTCCTCTTCGGTCTTCGGGCCAGTGCCATAGCCCCATCCGGTCTCGTCCTGGCTCCACTGAATGCCGCCGTATTCGCTGACAAACGTCGCCTCACCCTTATAGGTCTGGCGGTGTGCATGGTTATCAAACAGCGTGCCCTCGGTCATCAGTTTATCGTAATGCGCCTTGAAGATCTCCGGGTTCTGTTCGTAATCGTGTACGCAGAAAATATCGGTCGCCACGTGGTAGTTGCCGCTCGTATCGATGCACGGACGGGTGGGGTCAAGCGCTTTTGTCGCTCTGTATACAATATCGAGCGCGCCGTCAAACTGCTTTCTGCCGGCGGTGTCCCATGTCTCGTTGTACGGGCACCAGCCGACGATAGCGGGGTGGTTGAAATCGCGGCGGATCTCCTCCGTCCACTCGGGCAGAATGCCGTAAACGGAATCGGCATAGGAAACATCTAGGCCCCAGTTCGGGAATTCGCCCCAAACGATGTAACCGAGACGGTCGGCATGGTAGAGGAAGCGCTCCTCAAAAATCTTTTCGTGCAGTCTGGCGCCGTTGAAGCCGACGGCAAGGGAGAGTTTAATATCATTTTCAAGCGCTTCGTCGCTCGGCGCGGTGTAAATGCCGTCCGGGTAGAAGCCCTGGTCGAGCACAAGGCGCTGGAACACAGAGCGGCCGTTGATCAGGAATTTGTGGCCATCCAAGCGCACTTCGCGCAGGCCAAAATAGCTCTTTACATTGTCTTCGCCAAACGTAAACGCAACATCGTACAGATTGCCGCAGCCGACGTCCCACAGGTGCTTTTCGTTCAGTGCGATCGTGAAAGTGTGCGTGCCGCAGGCGCTTTCCGTCGTGTAGCTGCCCATTTCCTTGCCCTCAAACGATGCCGTTGCTGTAAGCTTTGCAGTGCCGACAAGCTCTGCCGTTACGGTCACCGTGCCGGCTGTGATGTTCGGGTAATACTGCACGCGGGAAATGTAGGCGGCGGGGGTGAACTCCAGCCAAACGGTCTGCCAAATGCCCGTTGTACGCGTGTACATGCAGCCGTAGGAGTTGTACTGATCGCTCTGCTTACCGCTCGGGATCAAGCGGTCGCGGGTGTTATCCTCTGCGTAAACAGCAATTTCGTTTTCGCCTGCTTTGAGGAGCGCGGTCACGTCAAATTCAAACGAGACATAGCCGCCCTTATGCGTACCGGCGAGCTCGCCGTTCACAAAAGCTTTTGCGCAATAATCTACAGCGCCAAAATGCAGCACAGCGCGGCCCTTCAGCTGCTCCTCCGTAACGGTTACGGTGCGCTTATACCAAACGCCGTACATAAAGTCTGTGTGCTGTACGCCGGAAAGCTCGCTTTCCGGGCAGAACGGCACGGTGATCTCACCGCTCAGCGCTGTGCCGACCTTCTGCAGTCCTCTGGCCTCGCCGCTGCGGCCGTTATCGATCTCAAATGCCCAGGTGCCGTTCAGGTTCATCCAATTTTCACGCGCAAACTGCGGGCGCGGGTATTCTTTTCTCGGTATTGTATTCATGATTTCATGCATCCTTTCCCCAAAAGCCGGCAAAGCCAAGCTGCTGCCGTGCTTTCATTTTTTAACTACGGTTTCATTGTACGCAATATCCGTATAAAATACAATGCCGTATCATGCGCGAAAATTGACTTATTCTATTGCGGCATAGAAAATTTTCAGGTATAATGAACGCAAGGGAGGCGGTTTGATGGAGATCACAGACATTCGGCACGATTGGCCGGAGAAGGCCGGGTTCACGCTTGTGCGTCCAACCGGCATTGAAACCTACACGTTTTTGCACTTCATGAACAGCGTGGAGATCGTGATAAACGGTGAAAAAGTGATAACACGGCCGGGTGCGTGCATTTTCTACACGCCGGATGAGCCGCAGTGGTTCCACTCCGAAGAAGAGCTCATCCACAACTGGGCACATTTTGAACCGGGCTTTCATGCACAGCTTTTGCGCTATCATATTCCCGAAAACACGCTGCTTTACCCGCGTACAGCAGAGTTTATCTCCGGCATTTTCAGAAAAACAGAAGCTGCGTTTTTCTCCGATGAGCCGTTTCGCGATGATTTATTAGACGCCTACACCACGGAATTTCTTGTGCGGTTTTCCCGTGCCATAGCGGAAGAAAGCTACCTGCCCACGGTCAGTCGTGCGGATAGGGAGAAGATGCAGAATCTGCGCCACACGGTACTTTCCGACCCGGAAAAGCACTGGACCGTACCGCAAATGGCATCGCTTGCTTCGGTCAGCGCTTCGCACCTGCACGCGCTGTACCGCGCCGTGTTTGGCACGTCACCCATGCGCGACCTGATCGAAGCGCGCATTCGTTACGCGCAATCCTTGTTACTTTCCGGAAACGACCTGCCCATCACGGAAATTGCGGAACGCAGCGGGTATGCGGACCCGTATCATTTTATCCGACAGTTTAAGCGCATCACCGGCGAAACGCCCGCCGCATACCGCCGTGCACGGCGCTGAAATAAGCAAAGAAAAAAGCCTTATTCAACCCAAAAGAGGGAAGAATAAGGCTTTTTGTCATGGATTTGAATTATGCTTCCGGGAAAACAACGGTCAGGAGCATTTTGAAATCCTCCTGCGCGTAGACCGCGTGCATGATCTTCGCCGGCATCACAAGGGACTCGCCTGCGTGCACAATGTGCTCTTTGCCGCCGACGGTGAACTTACCGGTGCCTTCGATCACGTAAACCATCGCGTCGCCGGTGGAATCGTGCGCACCGATCTCTTCGCCCTTCGCAAAAGCAAACAGCGTGATGCTCACGTGGCTGTTCTGCGCCAGCGTCTTGCTGACGACCTGGCCCTCCTGTACTTCGACCTGTGCCGCCATGTTGAAAACGGTATCATGCTCAACGTTCTTAATGTATGCCATATTTGATCGATCCTTTCCATCTTTGTTGTGCTTAGTATAACACAGAAAATTAACTTTGTCCGTTGTTAAAACCACAAAATAAAAATAATTCCATGAAAAAACAGCGCCGATGTTTTAATCCGACGCTGTTTTTATAGAATCTTGAGTTAGTTCAGCACAAAGAACTGCTCATACCAAAGAATGAATGTGTAGAACGACCAGATCTTCTGCATGTTCAGAGCCTTGCCGCTCTTGTGGTCGTCGAGCAGCTTCATCAGCTCGCTTGTCACGAAGAATTTCTCCGCAATGTCGCTCTGGAACGCCGCTTTGACCTTGTTATAGTACTTATCCTCACGCAGCCAGTCGCTCAGCGGAACAGGGAAGCCGAGCTTCTTTTTGTTCGCGGTACGCTCCGGCAGCTGCTTGATGGCCGCGCCGCGCAGGGCGATCTTCGTCGTCTCGTTTGCCGCACGGTAGCGGGAGGGGATACGTGTGGAAAGCTCCAGCATCTTCTTGTCGAGGAACGGCACGCGCAGCTCAAGGGAGTTCGCCATGCTCATGCGGTCGGCCTTTAACAGAATGTCGTAGATCATCCACGTGTGCATGTCCACGTACTGCAGCTGGGTCGGCTCGTCGAGGTTCGGCACTTCGTCGAAATAGCGCTTGCTGTATTCCTCCGGTACCTTGCTCGTGATGGGGCGCTTTAAGAACTTCTGGCGTTCTGCACTCTGGAAAACGTAGTTTGCACGCATGAAGCGCTGATACGGCTCCATCGCGCCGCGCACGAGGAAGTTTTTGCCCTTAAAGTTCGGGCAGTGCTTGGCGACCGTACCAAGTGCCTTGCGCACCGGACGCGGTACTTTATGCGAATAGTGGTCAAAGTGTCCGCCTGCAAGATACATCGGGTAGCCGCCGAAGAGCTCATCCGCACCTTCGCCGGAAAGCACGACCTTCACGTAGCGGCGCGCGTTCTTTGCAAGGAAGTAGAGCAGGATCTCAGAGGGGTTCGGCAGCGGCTCGTCCATATAGTACTGAATTTCTGGCACAGCGTCGAAGAACTCATCTGCGGAGACCTTGTTTGCGATATTCGGCACGCCGACTACGCTGGAGAAGTCCTGTGCATATGGCAGCTCGCTGTACTTTTCTTCTTCGTAACCAACGGAGAAGGTCTTAACCTTCTTCGTGCCTTTGGAAATTTCCTTTACAACGTAGCTGGAATCCACGCCGGAGGAGAGGAAGCAGCCGACCTCAACATCGGCGATCTGGTGCATAGAGACGGACTCCGTAAACTCCTTCGTGATGGCGTCTTCCCAGTATTCAAGCGATTTATCGTCTTCGATCTTGTATTCGATCTTGTAGTAGCGCTCCACCTTCAGCTCACCGTCTTTGTAGGTAAAGCAGTGTGCGCCGGGCAGCTTGAAGACATTTTTGAAAATCGTGCGTTCGTCCGGGCTGTACTCATAGGAGAGGTACAGCGGAATCATATCCTCGTCAAGTTCTTTTTCAAAATTCGGGTGAGAGAGGAAGCTCTTGATCTCACTGCCGAACATGAATTCCTTGCCCTTTTTGTAGTAATAGAACGGCTTGATGCCGAAAATATCACACGCGCCGAAGAGCTCCTTCGTGTTCTTGTTCCAGATGATGAACGCGAACATGCCGCGCAGACGGTCCAAAATTTTCTTGCCGTATTCCTCATAGCCGTGCAGGATCGTCTCACTGTCTGTCTTTGTGGTGAAGACATGTCCGGCCTTGATGAGGTCGTCACGGAGCTCCTGGTAGTTGTAAATTTCGCCGTTAAAGAGCAGCACGAGTGAGCCGTCCTCGTTTAAGATCGGCTGTCTGCCGCCTTCAAGGTCAATGATGGAAAGACGGCGGAAGCCGAGGGCAATGCCGTCGTCAATGTAATAGTGGGCATCATCCGGGCCACGGTGCTTAATGCGGTCGGCCATTTTGTGGATGACTTCTTCTTTATCGAACGTTCCGTAGTTGTGAATATATCCGGCAAAGCCGCACATACAAAACGCCTCCTTATGCTTTATTGTTGAATCAGGGAAGAATATTTCGGCTTGAGCTTTTTGCCGCACGCCAAAATGCACGCGCGCGCCAGCACTTCCAGTGCATCGAGGTAACCGGGTCCAAGTTCGTTATCGCGCTTGATGATGGAAAGCTCTGTGCAGCCGAGGATAATGGCGTCGCAGCCGTCTGCACGTAAAGCGTCGGAAACGGCGCGAAATTTTACCATGTCCGCCGGTTCGCCTGCTTTTACGCAGTCGTAAATCAGCGACATCACGTTCTGCTGCATCTCATCGTTCGGCAAAACGTAGGAGAGACCCGCGTCGGTCAGCGCGGTTTGGAAAAGTCCCATGCGCACTGTGCCGGTCGTCGCCATAATGCCCGGCTTTTTGCAGCCGGCTTCTTTTAAGTACGCAGCCGTTTCGCGCACCATGTGGATAAACGGAATGTGCACGCTGCTTTGCAGTTCATCGTGAAAGCTGTGCGCCGTCACACACGGAGTAGCAAGCGCACATGCGCCAAGTGCCTCCAGCTTCTGTGCCATGTCGACCATCGGCGGCACAGGGGAGGGCTTTGTGTGGTCTAAAATATATGCGGTTCGGTCCGGCACGCTCGGGCGATTGAATATGATCGCGTCAAGATGCTCCTGATCGGTGCGGGCATCGGTCATATCGGTGATAAGCTCTAACAAATACGCCGTCGCCATGGGGCCGAGTCCGCCGATAACGCCTAAACTGTTCATCAGTCACGCAGTCCTTTGTTGTTGAAATAACGCTTATACTTTTCAAAGTAGTTGTGCTGGTTGCGGCGGAACATCAGCCAGCGCATCAGGCTGCGGTCTTTCTTGTAGTAATACGAGTTGACCACCTTGCCTTCATCGATGAGCTTTTTCGCCTCTGCTTTCACGGCAGCATCCGGGCAATACTCGAAAATGATCTTTGTCGGGATGATCGTGTACAGCACCTTATTTGTTGCTACGGTGAGGTCCATGGGCTTGTTGTAAATGACATCGTCTGCAAGCCACTTTGCGATGTTGTAGCCCGCCGCCGTTACGAAATAGCTGCTGCGGCCCTGACGCAGGTTCATCTCAAAGAGCTTATATTTGCCGTCGCGCTCGTCGTACTTCATGTCGAAGTTTGCAAAGCCGACGTAGCCAATGCCCTCAAGGAAGTTCTTCATCGTCTCGTTCAGCTTTTCGTCGTAGCCGTTGATGATGGCCGCGTAGCTGCCGATGCCCTCCGGGGAGTGCTCCTCGAGCACGGCGTTGCCGAGTGCGATGAGCTTAACCTTTTTATCCTTGCCGCAGTAGCAGTTCATCACGCGCATTTTAGAGTCGTCGCCCGGAATGAATTCCTGCAAAATGAGGTGATCCTTATAAGAGGAACCGTAAATGGCATCCAAAATTGCATCGAATTCCTCGCGGGTGTTCGCAACAAAAACCTTCTTCTTGTGCGGGAACTTGCAGTTCCAGTACGCTACGCTGTTCGAGGGTTTGATAATGACCGGGAAGTCAAACGGCAGCTCGAGGTTCTTGTGGTTTTCATACGTGCAGGTCGTCGTCTTTGGGAACGAGAAGCCGTGCTCCTCGCAGACCTGATAAAAGCTTTCCTTGATGGAAAGGTGCATCAAAAGCTCTTCGCTGATGCACTCAAACTCATAAATGCCGCGCAGCTTTGTCTGGTTGCGCACAAGCATTTTGATGTAGTTGTCGCCGCAGGGGACGAGCAGCAAACGCTGGCCCAGGAAATTCTTCGCGAATTCTGTCAGCGTGCTGACGAACACGTCATCCTCTTCAAGGCGCGGCTCCACCTTTAAAACTTCCACAATGTGGCTGTGCGTGCAGGCGGGGAGAATACCCTTGCCGACCGCTACGCTTTTGTAGCCGTAAGCCTCGTGGAAAGAACGCGCCATGCCGTATACGTTGATATCGCTGCCGAGCAAAACCGGCAGAAAATCTTGATTTTTCAGTGCTTCTGTATTCATGATCTTTCTTTTCCTTCCAAATGCTTACGCGGTTTTTGCGTCTGCATGCTCCGCATAGCTGTTGAGAATATCGTCGTTAAAGAACTGGTCGTACCACACAAGGAACGTGTAGACCGTCCAAACGCGGCGGCTGTTGTCCGCCTTGCCGTTCTTGTGGTCGTCGAGCAGCTTCACGAGCATATCGGTGTTGAAATACTTCTGTGCCACTTCGCTCGTGAACTTCTCTTTTACGATGTTATAGTACTTGTCTTCCTTAAGCCATACACGCGTCGGTACAGGGAAGCCGAGCTTCTTTTTGCCGGCCCACTTTTCGGGCATGCGGCGCAGAGCAGCCTTGCGCATCGCAAATTTCGTGTTTTCGTCGTTTACGCGGTATTTAAGCGGAATGCGCTCCGCAAGCTCCATGATCTTCTTATCGAGGAACGGCACGCGCACCTCAAGGGAGTTTGCCATGCTCATTTTATCCGCTTTCAGAAGAATATCGCCGACCATCCAGGCGTTAAGGTCAACGAACTGCATTTTCGTTACCGGGTCTTTGTCCTTTACGCGATCATAGAACGGCTTTACGACTTCTGCCGGGGACGGTGCATCGGTCTTAATTTTCAGGAGCTTCTTGCGTTCTTCCTCAGTGAACATGTACGCGTTGCCGATGAAGCGGTCTTCGAGCTTTTTGCCGCGGCGGATAAGGAAGTTGATGCCGGATTTCTTCGGCAGGTGCGAAGCGACTTTGCCGATAAAGCGACGGATGGGGAACGGGATCTTATCATAAGCCGGTACGGCGAGAGGTTCTTTATAAATGTTGTAGCCGCCGAAAATTTCATCGGCGCCCTCGCCGGACATCACGACCTTCAAATATTTGGAAGCCGTGTTGCACACGAAATAGAGTGCCACGGCGGACGGGTCGGCAAGCGGCTCGTCCATGTGGTACTGAATCTTGCCGAAGTTGCCCCAGAACTCTTCCGGGGTAATCGTCTTGCTGTAATTCTTCACCGGAATCAGCTCGGAAAGCTCCTTTGCGTAGCTGATCTCGTTGTATTTTTCGCCGTTGTCAAAGCCGACCGTAAACGTCTTGTCCACATCGGCAGAGCAGGCCACATAGCTGGAATCCACGCCGGAGGAAAGGAAAGAGCCGACTTCAACGTCCGCAATCTTGTGTGCGTTCACGGAGTCGTCAAAGGTCTTTTCAATCTCGTCCACCCAATATTCAAGCGGCTTGTCTTCTTCCGCGTTGAATTCCGGGATCCAGTAGCGCTGCATATCCATTTTGCCGTCTTTGTAGAAGAAATAATGTGCAGGCGGCAGCTTGTAAACGTTCTTGAAGAATGTCTCGTAGCCCGGAGAATACTGGAAAGAAAGGTAGCCCTCCAGTGCGCGTTCATTCAGCTCGCGCTTAAAGTGCGGGTGTTCCACAAAGCTCTTGATCTCGCTGCCGAACATCAACGTGCCTTGCATCTTTGCATAGTAAAACGGCTTAATGCCAAAGTAATCGCGCGCGCCGAACAGCGTTTTCGTGTTCTTGTCCCAAATGATGAACGCGAACATGCCGCGCAGCTTATTGAGCAGGTCGGTGCCGTATTCTTCAAAGCCGTGCAGCAGCACTTCGCTGTCCGTTTTCGTTGTAAATACATGGCCTGCCTTTAAAAGGTCTTCGCGGAGAGACTGATAGTTATAAATCTCGCCGTTAAACATGAGAACCTTACTTTTATCTTCATTCAAAATCGGCTGTCTGCCGCCCTCGAGGTCAATGATGGAAAGTCTGCGGAAACCGAGCGAGATCTCGCCGTCCATGTAATAGTCGGCGTCGTCCGGACCGCGGTGACGGATGCGGTCTGCCATAGCGTGCAGCACGGGCTCCATAAGCTGTGTTTCGCCGCCGTCAATATAACCTACAAAACCACACATACAGTTTGCCTCCTTTTTGCAGTTGGTTTACTTAGTTTTCCTTGTGTTCGTTTTCGGTATTCTCGATCAATGCAAAAAGCGAGGGCGCCCAATCGGGATATTCCGCCGAGAGCATCTCGCCGGAAAGCTGGGGCAGGTCGTCTTTTTTAACGGCCTCGTCGTCCGACGCTTTTTCGCCGTATACAGCATGCGGAACGCGTTATACACAGCGCCGCTCAAATACAGCGTGATCTCTTTTGTTAAAGATTTGCTATTGATTTTTTTCAGAATACCAAATACAATATGTAAGGAGTTCGATATTATTTTTCGGTTCACGTTGGGGAGACCATCGTGCGTGTCTTCCTCCTCCGTTTCCGGCACATGCAGCTTTTCGCCCTGCCGGTGCGGTGTTTTGCCCAGCAGATAATCACAGGAGACCCCGTAATAATCCGCCGTGCGCACAATGAAGTCCAAACCGCATTCACGTATGCCTTTTTCGTAATGAGAGAGCAGCGCCTGCGAGATGCCAAGGTCTGCGGCAGCCTTTTTCTGGCTGATGCCCTGTTCCTTGCGCAGCAGTGTCAGAATGCGCGGAAAATCACTGTTCACGAAAGTTTCACCACCTGAGTCAAAAAATAACACTCTGTAAATTATAAACGAAATTATCCGAGAAGTAAACAGATAAACGAACCTTTTTTGCGGGATTTCCCGCGAATTTTTGTTGAAAGGGACCGCAATAGCAGTATTTTGCCGTCCCGGAAAGGAACCCGCATGAAATCTTATACCATTCATTTGATCCGCCACGGCGTATGTGAGGGCAACTTGGAGGGCCGCTACGTCGGCCGCACGCAGTCTCCGCTCGCACAGGAGGGCATCAAGGCACTTTTGGAGCTGAAACGCAAGGGTATTTACCCCGAAGCGAAAAAATACTACGCCAGCCCGTGCGTGCGCTGCGTCGATACGCTGAAGGTCTTAT
>CAKUBN010000054.1 GCA_934643185.1 uncultured Eubacteriales bacterium | reverse complement strand
GCTGACGGACGCACTGTATAAAGTTATCAAGTGGGCTTTGGTGCTCGCCGTCACGGTATATACGGGCGTTTTGTCCGTACAGACAATTGTTGCGAACAGCGCGGAGATGGCGGGCGGCAAGGCGGCGAAAATGCTTGTCTCCGGCGCGATCCCCATTGTGGGCAGCGCGTTTTCCGATGCGTTTTCGGTCATCGTTTCCGGCGCGGCGCTTGTAAAAAACGGCGTGGGTGCATTTGGGTTGCTTGCATCGCTCGCGATTTTTCTGCCGCTGTGCATAAAGGCTGCTGCGTGGCTTTTGATTTGCTTTTGCGCGGGGCTTGCGGCAGAGGTGTTGGGTCTAAAGCCGCTTGCGTCGTTTTTAAACGGCTGTGCTGCGGCGCTGCGGCTGCTCATTGCGGCGGTATGTAGTGTGGGTGCGGTGGCGGTGGTCTCGGCGGCCGTGGTGCTTTGTGTGCGAGGTGCTTATGCGTGAATTGTATGCGCTGGTGTTTTCGGTGTGCGTGGTGCTCATCGGCACGGAGATGATCGTGCGGCTGTTCCCGGAAAAAAGCGGGTCACTTATCCACGCGCTTGCAGCGCTGATGCTGCTTGTGGTGCTTGTAAACGGCATTTTAAAGCTGCAAAGCGGGGCCTCGCTCGATTTTGACTTGACCGAAACGGGCGAAGCCGAATCGACGATAACGCAAAGCTACGCGGAAAAGGGCACGGCGATTTTGAAAGAGCGGCTCTCGGCGCTTTTGAAAAGTGCGGGGATGGACGTGCCGGTAGCGAATATCGACATTTGGTACACGCAGGACGATGACGGCGTGGTGACGGTGGAACGTGTGCGGGTACGGGTGCGGTTTGCGACAGACATCGACCGCGCGGACGCGCTTTTGCGCAGCGTGCTGACCGAGGTCATCCCGGTGGATGTATACGTGTAGGAGGTGAGGCGAGACGGATAAACTGAAAAGCCTTTTGAAAAACGGTAAGCTGACGTATATGCTCATTGCAGCCTGCGCGGCGCTCGTTTTATTGATGCTCCTTTGGCCTATGGACACAAAGAACACGGAAAATGAAGTGCCGGAGACGGTGGAACTGACGGCGGGAGACTACACCAGAGCGCTTTCCGCGCAGATCGCGCAGATGGTCTCGGCTATCACGGGGGAAAGCGAACCGCAGGTGACGGTGACGCTGCGTACAATGGGCGAAACGGTGTATGCGACCGAAGATAAGCAGAGCGAAAAAAGCGCCGAGGAGTACAGCGGCGAAAGCCTCAACCGCACGCAGACGGACGGCGACACGCAGAAGACGTATATCCTGGTGAAGGCGGCGGACGGCTCGCAGAAGCCGCTCATCGTGACGAAAACGGAGCCGGAGATCCGCGGCGTGGTAATCGTGAGCCGCGGAGGAGGCGACCCGAAAATGCGGGAGAAGATTGTGGAGGCCGTGAAGACTGCGCTCGATTTATCCTCTACGCAGGTATGCGTGGTGGGGTACAGCGAATATACATATGGCAACGAATGAAACCATTCAGTGAAGATCGGAGGAACACGGAATGAAATACGGTAAAAGACAGCTGATCTTGGCATCGCTTGTGCTGGCCCTTGGTGCGGCGGTGTACTTAAATTGGCAGTTTGCGGGCACAAAGGTGCAGAGCGCGGGCGATGTCAGCGAGGAAAGTGCGTCTTCCGCTCTCGGTGCGGCGCAGCTTGTGAACAATGCCTATGTGGAGACAGTCTCCGACACGCTTATGAACGAGGACGGCGTTCTGCCGGAAACGGAGCCCGCAGACGGTGCGGCGGAAAGCAGCGCGGCAGAAGAAACAGCGGCTGCGGTATCGGCTTCCGCAAAGCTTTCGGACGCCCGCTTGACGCGCCAGACCGCGCGGGATGAGGCCATGGAGCTGCTGGAGGATATCCTGAAAGACGACAGCGCCGAGGTCGCCGTAAAGCAGGCCGCCGTGGACGAAGCCGCGGTTATCGCGCAGAATATTTTGAAAGAGACAAATATTGAGTCCCTCATAGAAGCGAAGGGCTTTACGGAGTGCGTGGCGTACATCAACGGCGAGAGCTGCACGGTGGTTGTAAACGGCGACATGGAGGACGAACAGAACGCGCTCATCGTGCGGGACATTGCAGTTTCCGAAAGCGGCGTCAGCGCGGAAAACGTGAAGATCATTTCTGCGGCGAAATAAAAGATGATTTCTTGCATTTTACCGTTTATCGTGGTATACTATTCCAGAACATATCGGCGTGTATGTCTGGAGCTTGAAAACTGCACATCAAACGGCACCGGTGAAAACCGAAAGTGCCTGATTTCTGCTCAAATTGCCTGCCGATCCTTCGGCGGGCTTTTTTGTTTATATCCGCCATGAATCACGCAATGAATTTTATTGAGATAAGGGAAAGGAACCGAGTATGACGAAAAGAAGAGAATCGAGAGAACAGGCTTTTACGCTGCTTTTTGAAAAGACCGTGACGGGCGACAGCATGGAAGACATCATTGAAATGGCGAAGGAAGCGCGCGATGTCGTTATCGATCCGTACTGCGAAAAGCTGACCGCTTTGACGGAGCTTTATTTAGACGAAATCGACCACACGATCGAAGAAAATCTGCGCGGCTGGAGTTTGCGCCGTCTTTCTAAAATGACGCTGACGATTTTGCGCGTTGCCGTGTGCGAGATGCAGTTTATGCGGGCCGACGATGTGCCGGTGAGCGTTTCCATCAACGAGGCGGTGGAGCTTGCAAAAATTTACGGCAACGAAAAGGACGCTTCTTACGTAAACGGCGTGCTTTCCACAATTGCAAAGAAGCTTGAGGGATCGAAGAACGAGACGGAGAGCGAAAATGCCTAACATCAGTGCGCTCGGTTTAGACACCAGCAACTACACAACAAGCGCCGCGTTTTTCGGCGACGGCGAAATGGACAGCCGCGGTATGATTTTGCCTGTGAAAGAGGGCGAGATCGGACTGCGCCAGAGTGACGCGGTGTTCCACCACACGCGCCAGCTGCCGGAGGTGCTGTCCATGCTCGGTGATAAGATCGGCGGGGCGAAGGTCATTGGCGTTTCGGAGCGTCCGCGTGATGCGAAGGACTCCTATATGCCGTGCTTTTTGGTGGGCATCGGCGCGGCGCAGATGCTTGCGCAGGCGTTAGGGGTGCCGCTGCGGCGCTTTTCACACCAGCAGGGGCACATTGCGGCGGCGCTTTACTCTGTTGATAGACTGGACTTGCTGCACGAGCGCTTTTTGGCGTTCCACATGTCCGGCGGCACAACGGAAGCGGTTTTGGTAGAACCTGTGGAGGGTGACAAAATGTTTCGCACGCGCCTTGTTGCGTCTTCACTCGATTTAAAGGCCGGGCAGGTCATTGACCGCATCGGCGTGATGCTCGGTCTGCCGTTTCCGGCTGGCAAGCATTTAGACCCCATTGCGTGCAATTATACGGAAAGACTGCGCGTGCGCGCTTCGATGAAAGGCGCGAACTGCTCGCTTTCCGGTGTGGAAAACAAGTGCCGCGAGCTGATGAAAAAGGGCGCGCCGAAGGAGGAAATCGCCGCGACGTGCATGGCGTACGTCATTGCGGCATCGGACGCGATGTGTAAGGCGCTTATCGAGACATTCGGCGATTTGCCCGTGGTGTTTTCGGGTGGCGTGTCCTCAAACTCCATGCTGCGCGCGCACATGAGCGAAAAGTACGGCGCACTGTTTGCGGAGCCGCGCTTTTCGGCGGATAACGCTGCCGGCATCGCCGTTTTGGCGTCGCTTTCGCAGGAGGCCTGATATGCGCGTTTTATCGGTTTCGCAGATCAATTTTTTTATAAAGTCGCTTATTGATGGTGACGGCCGCATGCGCGACATTTACGCGCGCGGTGAAATTTCCAATTTTACCGATCACTACCGCTCCGGACACCTGTATTTTTCGCTGAAAGACGAAAAGTCCGTTTTGAAGGCGGTTATGTTTTCGTCTGCCGCGCGGCGGCTGCGTTTTTGCCCGAAAGAGGGCATGCGCGTTATCGTGCGCGGGCGTATAGCCGTGTATGAGCCCGGCGGGCAGTACCAATTCTATGTGGAGGAAATGCAGCCGGACGGCGTGGGCGCGCTGAGCTTAGCGTTTGAGCAGCTGAAAGAAAAGCTTGCTGCCGAGGGACTGTTCGCGGAAGAACACAAGCGGCCGATCCCGCCGTTTCCGGCGCGCATCGGCGTTATTACATCGCCGACAGGCGCGGCGGTGCAGGATATTCGCAACATACTCTCGCGGCGCTGGCCTGCGGCGGAGATCGTGTTTTGCCCGGTGCTTGTGCAGGGCGAGGACGCAGCGGCGCAGCTTACGGCGGCGGTGAAATTGATGAACGCCCAAAAGGCGGCGGATGTCATCATCATCGGGCGCGGCGGCGGCTCCGCAGAGGATTTGGCCGCATTCAACGACGAGACGCTCGCAAGGGCAGTGTTCGCGTCGAAGATACCCGTCATCTCCGCTGTGGGACACGAGACGGATTTTACGATTTGCGATTTTGTCGCGGACTTGAGAGCGCCAACGCCGAGCGCGGCGGCAGAGCTTGCCGTGCCGGACAGGGAAGAAATGCGTGCGGCACTTGCGCAGCTGACGCGCCGTTTGTGCGGCAGCGTGCAGGCGGGGCTTGACGATCGGCGGCAGATGCTCGATGCGCTTGCAAGCGCAAACGTGCTGCAAAACCCGTCCGCGTGGCTTTCACCGCGTAGGCAGGCGCTCCGAAACACGGTGCAGAGCCTGACGCACAGCGCCGAGCGCAGAATTTTGAATGAGAAAAACGAGCTTGCTGCGCTTTCTGCACGGTTAGACGCAATGAGCCCGCTGAAGGTGCTTTCACGCGGATACGCGATCGTGTCCGACGAAAACGGGAAAGTGATAAAGCGCACGGAAGACGCAAAGACGGGCGACGTTTTGACAGCGCGCGTAGAGGACGGCGCGATCACCGTGCAGGTGCAGAAAACAGAAAAGAGGGAAATGACCGATGCCTAAAAAAACCATGACCTTTGAAGACGCGATGCTGCGCCTTCGCGAGGTGACCGAGACGCTCGAAAAGGGAGATGTGACGCTGGAGGAATCTGTGAAGCTTTTTAGCGAGGGCGCGGAGCTTTCCCGCCTTTGCTATGAGAAATTAAACACGGCCGAACAGAAAATTACGGAGCTGAGTGCTGCGAAAACGGAGGAATAAAAATGGAAGACAGGGTAAAACGCATTGAAAAAGCCTTAGACCATTTTTTGCCGGAGCGCAAGGGCTCGCTTTCCGAGACCGTGACCGACGCCATGCGCTATTCGCTTTTAAACGGCGGCAAGCGTGTGCGCGCCGTTTTAACGCTTGCGTTCTGCGAGCTGTGCGGCGGCGATGAAGACATGGCGATGCCGTTTGCGTGTGCCGTGGAGATGGTACATGCGTATTCGCTCATCCACGATGACCTGCCGTGCATGGATAACGACGATATGCGCCGCGGTAAGCCCTCTAACCACAAGGTCTACGGTGAAAATTACGCATTGCTTGCGGGCGACGGCCTTTTGACAAAAGCATTTGAAACGGCGCTGAGCAGTGAAGCATTCCGAAATGTCGGCATGGAGCGCGCTGCGTATGCGGCGGCGGTGCTTGCGCGCTGCGCGGGTGAGCACGGTATGGTGGGCGGCCAGTGCATTGACCTTGCAACCGAAAACCGCACCGTTTCGCTCGATGAGCTGTGCGAAAAAGACACCGGCAAGACCGCGAACCTCATCATGGCGGCATGCATGATGGGTTGCATTGCGGCGGGTGCGAACGAAACGCAGATCAATGCAGCAAAGGAATACGCGCTGCACATCGGTTTGGCGTTCCAGATCCGCGACGATATTCTGGACGTGACCGGTGACGCCAGGGAGCTTGGCAAGAACATCGGCGTGGATGCACAAAACGCGCGCTGCACGTATGTTTCCATTTTGGGCGTGGAAAAAGCGCAGGCACTCGTCGATGAGCATACCGAAAAGGCGCTTCATGCGCTTGACGCGTTTGACGCGGACAGCACATTCCTGCACGAGTTTGCGGAAAAGCTCGCGACGCGCAGCAAGTAATGAAACGCACACTGGAGTTCGTCATCGACTGCGGACAGGAAAACATGGACGTGCGCACGTTCGTGCGGCGGTACTTAGGGTTTTCCGCACGCATTTTAACGGCGCTGAAATACGAGGGAGAGATGCTTAAAAACGGCGAACCCGTGCACAGCAATGCCGTTTTGAAAGCCGGCGATACGCTGACTTTGACGCTGCTTGAGACGGGCGAAGCGTATGAAAAAGCTGACTTGCCGTTTGCGGTTTTATATGAAGACGAGGATTTTTTAGTGCTCGATAAGCCGTACAATATGCCCGTGCACCCCTCGCCGGGGCACGACCGCGACAGCGTTTTAAATGCGGCGGCGTGGTATTTTCAAAATACGCCGGACTTTGTGTTTCGGCCGTTGTACCGCTTAGACCGGGATACGACCGGCGCACTGGTGCTGGCGAAAAACAAATTTGCCGCAAACGCAAAGCTGACGAAAACGTACCGCGCCGTGTGCGAGGGCGAAACGCCCGAAAGCGGGCGTGTGAACGTGCCCATCGGGTTAAAGCCGGGGCATAAGGTGGAGCGCTGCGCGGGCATCGGAGACGAAGCCGTGACGGAATTTCAAACGGTGAGAACGAGCGGCGGGTACAGCCTCGTTGACTTCCATTTGAAAACCGGGCGCACGCACCAGATTCGCGTGCACATGGCGCACCTTGGGCATCCCGTGGCGGGGGACGACCTTTACGGCGGGCATTTGGACAGAACGGAGCACCAGATGCTCTGCTGCCGTGCAGTGCATCTTTTATGTCCGGCGCTCGACATCGATAAAACGGTCGAGACGGATTTTTCGGCGGAACAAAAGGCGTGCTTCCCGGAGCTTTTTCAATGAAAAACACCCCGCAGCTTTAAAACTGCGGGGTAGTCCATATCAAGTGAAATTTTACTCCACGTCCGTATGGATGAGGCGGTCTAACAGTGTGATGAGTAAAATGCGCTCTTCATCGGAAAGGTCGCGCGTGACGCTTTTGGCCCAATCCTGCAAAATCTCGCGGATGACGGGAACGAGCTTTTCGCCGCTTTCCGTGACGTAGAGGTTGTTTTCGCGGCGGTCTTCCTTACCGGTTTCGCGCGAAATGTAGCCGAGCTCTTCAAGGCGTTTTGTGCGGCGTGCTACGGTGCATTTGTCGATATACATGTGCGAGACGATGGCGTCCTGTGTAGTGCCGGGGTGGCGGTTGATGTAAAGCAGGATCATCGGCATACCACCCACAAAGCCGTAGCCGCGCAGACGATCATCCATATATTTTTTACGCTGGCGGTGCAGATAGGTGAAGCTGCGGCTTAGATCACGCGGAAAATCCGCAAGGCGCTCCTGTTCGGTTTCTGCTGTTTTCTGTTCTTCCGGCATGCTTACACCTCCATATGGTTTATGGCTTTATTATATGGCTTTTGTGCGAAAAAGTCAATTCAAAAATCCGCCTATTCCGCGATAAACGGGTGACAGACGCGCCTATACAGTTCGTCGTCGAACATAACGTGATAAATGCTTTCGAGCTCATGCAGCACGACTTTCGCTTCCGGCACGGGCTGCGCGATGGGCAGCACGAGTATGTTGAAATCCACGCCGTACAAAAGGCTTTTGGCTTTTGTCATTTCGCACCCGCAGCGCTTATAAAACGCGATGCGGCGGCGACGGATGTTGACTTCTTCTTCGGCTTCGGCGCTCTCAACGCTTTCCACTACGAGCAAAAGACCATCACGGTCTTTCATTTCTGTGCGCAGCAGGGGAAAAGTCTTGCTGCCGATGCCCGTGCCGCGCAGGTCTTTTCTGACAGCAAAGTAATCGAGCAGGGCGTATTTGCCGTTTTCCGTGCACGAAAAATAGGCGTAGGCGCAGAGTGAATCGGTCTCGTCGTAAAAGCCGTAGCACGGGTAGCAGTTTTTATTGTAGAGCATTTCCATGCTTGCAAAGGGGCGCAGCTCGCTCGGCGGGAATGCCTCGTGCATATATGCGTTGTAAATTTCACGAATTTCGTCTAAATTCAGCTTTTTAATGTGTAACAAATACTCAACTCCTATTATTATTTTGGACCAAGAAAAGGAGCTTTACTTTGAATCCATTTCCGTATACGTTTGATAACAAACGGTATCATACATTAGCTTATCACAACCGGGTGCAGAATTGCAAGACCCAAAAGGCCGTGATCGATGCCGGTCTGAGCTGCCCGAACATAGACGGCACGTGCGGCGTGGGCGGGTGCATCTTCTGCGACGGCGGCAGCGGCTATTTTACGCAGGATAAGGCATTTTCCGTGACGGAACAGCTGCAAGCGGAAAAAGTGCGTATTCATAAAAAGTCGCCGGAAAGTAAAATCATCGCGTATTTTCAGACGCACACAAACACCTACGCGCCGGTTGAAAAGCTCAGGGCGTTATACGAAGAAGCGCTTGCATTCGGCGTTTACGGCGTATCGATTGCCACGCGCCCGGACTGCATCGGGGAGGATGTTTTGTCGCTTTTAAAAGAATTGAACGGCAAAACGCACCTCACCGTGGAACTGGGCCTGCAAAGCAGTAATGATGAGACGGCTGCGCGTATTCACAGAGGATATAAATACGAGGTATTTAGAGAGATATTTCTGCGCCTGCGTGAAAACAATATTCGCGTCTGCGTGCATATCATAGACGGCTTACCGGGCGAGACGGAGGCGGAGATGATAAAGACCGCCGAAGACCTTGCACAGCTGCGCCCGGACGGTGTGAAAATTCATCTTTTACACGTCATTCGCGGCACGCAGCTTGCGGGCTTATACGAAAGCGGTGCATACACGCCGATGACGTTTGAGGACTATGTGCGCGTCGTGATCCGTCAACTGGAGGTGCTGCCGCCCGAAACGGTCATCGAGCGCATTACGGGCGACGGTGACAAAACAAAGCTGCTTGCACCCCTGTGGAGCCGCGATAAAATCCGCGTACTCGGTACGATAGACCGCGAGATGGCAGTGGGAAATACTTGGCAAGGCAGACTTTATTCGCCGAATGGCTTGCAAAAAGGACAGAAAATGCGTATAATAGAATAAATCCGAACACGGTGTGCAGTTTACGCTGTGATTTCGTTTATGAAAGGTAATTTTACTATGAATAATAAAGCTCCAAATAAACATAGCGACGCGCGTTCTTTTGAAATGCGCCGTTTGATTTTCCTTGGCGCGGCCGGCGTGCTCATTCTGGTCGTGGTCATTTTATCGCTCCTATCCGCGTTCGGCGGGAAATCCGACGGGCAGAGCTCCGGCAACGGCACGTCTTCCGCGGTGACGGAGGACGGCAAGCTTGTCATTCAGGATCTTTACGAGGGTGAGATCACCATTCCGAAGTTTAATGTGTCGCTCAATACATACGACCAGTCGAAGTTTAAAAATGACAACGGCCTTGTGACGTATGACGACGCGAACGCGAGCCTCGGCATCGACGTTTCCGACTATCAGGGCGACATCGACTGGGCAGCCGTCAAAGCGAGCGGCATCGATTTCGCGATGATCCGCGCAGGCTACCGCGGTGCAACGCGCGGCAAGCTGAACGAAGACAGCAAGTTTGCCGATAATTACACCGGTGCGAAGGACGCAGGCGTAAAGGTAGGCATCTACTTCTTCTCGCAGGCAACTTCTGTTACCGAAGCGGAGGAGGAAGCGGGTTATGTGCTCCAGCTTTTGCAGAATAAGTCCGTCGATTACCCCGTTGTCTTTGACTGGGAGCAGACGAGCGTAGACGGCTCTCGCACGGCAGATGCCACGGGCGAGCAGATTACGAGTTATGCTTCGGCGTTCTGCAAAAAAATCGCGAAAGCGGGCTACACCGCAGGTGTGTACTTCAACCGCAGTCTTGGCTATAACTATTACGACTTAGAGCAGCTCAAGGACTTTGAGTTCTGGCTTGCGGAATACCGCAGCGTGCCGGCCTTCTACTATAACTTCGGCCTGTGGCAGTATTCCGACAACGCGCAGGTGCAGGGCATCGACGCGGCAGTCGATATTAACGTCAGCTTTAAGAACTACGGCTGATCTTTAAAGTAAAAACGAAAGGTGCTTGATCATTTTGGTCAGGCACCTTTTTTGTTATTCTTCGTTTTCGCCGAACCAGCCGCAGGCTTTCATGTCTACGCGGCCGTCGGGCAGGAACTGCACGCCCTCGGCTTCGAGCTTTTCGCGCTGTACATCGGGGCCGCCGAAAACGTAGCCCTTGCACAGAGAGCCGTCTTTGAACACTACGCGGTGGCATGGCGTATTTACGGGGTCCGTATTGCGGTGCAGCACAAAGCCCACGCCGCGCGAGGCCCGCGGGTTGCCCGCTGCAAATGCCACGAAGCCGTAATTTGTCACTTTGCCGCGCGGGATCTCGCGCACCACCTGAAACACGCGCTCGGAAAAATCGTTCATCGTATTCAACTTCCTTTGCTTTCAAACCGTTTTGTACAGTATAGCATAAAAGTAGTCTTTACAAAAGGCTTTTTGTTGATTATAATAAAAGAAAAACCGAAACGGAGTTGTTGATATGGCTATTATTGAAGTAAATTTTATCTCGAAATGCCTCATGCGCACGGTGACGTTCAATGCGATTATCCCGGTGGACAAATTCGGCCCGCAGGCGGAAAACGCGGAGCAGAAGCCGCTGAAGACGCTTTACCTTTTGCACGGCATTTTCGGCAATTATACGGACTGGGTGAACGGCACGCGCATTCAGGCGTGGGCGGAGGCAAACGACCTTGCGGTCATTATGCCTTCCGGTGAAAACCGCTTCTACCTCGACGACGAAAAGAGCGGCGAGCTGTACGGCGAGTTCATCGGCAAGGAGCTTGTAGAGTTCACAAGAAAGCTGTTTCCGCTTTCCGACAAGCGCGAGGATACGTTCATCGCGGGCCTTTCCATGGGCGGCTACGGTGCAATCCGCAACGGCCTGAAGTATGCGGAAAACTTTGGCTGCGTCATCGGTCTTTCCGCCGCGCTCGTGCACGATACGTGGAAGGACGCGGACAACTCCGCGCCGATTTTCACATTCCGCCGCAACTACTACGAGGCAATCTTCGGTGAGTATGACAAGGTGAAGGGCAGCGACAAAGACCCGAAGGCGCTGCTTTTGAAGCTGAAGGAGGAGGGCAGACCCGTACCAAAAATGTACCTGTGCTGCGGCACGGAGGACGGCCTCGTCACCGCAAACCGCGATTTCCGCGATTTCCTCAACGAAAACGGTGTTGACCTCACGTATGTGGAGGGCCCCGGCAAGCACGACTGGGTATTCTGGGATACGTACATCAAAAAGGTGCTCGACTGGCTGCCGCTTAATAGAACAGGCGCGGGCATCAACAGCGGAAACGTGAAATAAAGCAGAACGGAAAACAGGGGAACGGATGATGCAGAAGAGGAATCTGAAAAATTCCGCAAGATCACGATGAATGTGCTAACGATGCAGCTCAATTCCATCACGATCATGGATCTCATCGCCGCCAGCTTGCAAATTCGTAAACATAAATTAAAAGCCACCGAAACGGAAAAGCGCAAGGCTTGCCGCAAACGGTGGCTTTTACTCTATAAAAATTTAATTCTGCGTTTTATTGCCGGGCAGGATATTGAGGTTTTCCGGGACATTCGGGTGGGGGATGTTGTGCAACGCAAAGCCCGCGAGCTGACGGATGATCTGCAAAACGAACGACCGCGTTTCGGGGTCGAGGTGCACGGCGGCGTTGTAGATAGCGCCGATGTTCTTTTGAATGTCGCTGGCGTCAAATACGTTTTCAATATTGCCGGCGGTCAAAAGGCCGTAGAGTACATCGACAAGGCGTATGCGCTCGTCGATGCTCATGCCGGTGATCCAGCTGTTGAGTGTTTTGTTCATGTATTTTGCGCCGCTGGAAATTTCCTCCAGCGTATGGAATGCACCGTCCGTCACCTGCCACGAGAACGGGTCGTGCTGCATAATGCCCATTTGGTTGCTTTCCACAACGGAGTATGCACCGTGGTTTTCAAGCAGCATGCCGATGAGCGAGCCTTTCGGAATGACCTTATGTATGCGGCTTTGAATGCGCCCATATTCTTCGGATTTGAGCGTGTTGCCGATGAAGCCGGGGCTGTCGAGCGGGTAGACGCGCTCAATACGCTTTTGAATTTCCGGGTCGCAGAACATGCCCGCGTAGGCTGCAAGGTTGCCGCCTTTGGAGTGGCCCATCAAAAGCAGTTTGCCGGGAAAACCTTCGCCGAGCTTTGTCACATAGTCTGCCGCATCGGCCTGCGAGGGTATGACGGGCAGAAATGCCATGTTAAAATCCTCTTTCCAGCCGACAAGCGTGGCGTCCGTGCCGCGGAATACGGCGCAGGCGTGGTCGTCATCGAGGTATACGGTGATGGCCGCAAACTGCTCCTCTGACTGGTCACACAGCTTTTCAACGAAGTTGCCGATTTTTATGTTGCGCCAGCGCGGGCTTGACGCCATAGCGTATAAAAGCCTCATGTTGCTTTTGGTATCGCGTACGTGGAACATCAACTTTTCAAAGCGCTCTGCCTTTAAAAGCTCTCGAATTTCTATTTTGTTTTCGCATTTAAGCTCGTCTTCAAACGCGCTCAGATTCATGTAGGAAAACTGTGATAAAAGCAGGCTGTCTACATCCGTAAACGGTTTTTCTGCCAAAAGCGAGAATTCGGTTTCTGCATATTCAAGGATGCTTGGCATAGTACGCCGCCTTTCTGAGAAAGTTAAACGTAATAATAGGGACCGGGTTTACAGAGGATGACGATGAGATCGACGAACGCGCCGATGCCGAACAGGCCGCCGGTGAAGATATACAAAACACCCATGCCGATCTTTCCCTCATAAAATTTATGTGCGCCGATGAGTCCTAAAAACAGGCACAGGAAAAACGCTGTCCATTTGCTTTTTGCCACACCACCGTAAGTGACATTGTTGTTTACATAAACAGGCTGGGGCTGTTGGGCAGACTGCAATGGCTCTACCTGCCTGCCGCACGCGGGGCAAACCACGCAGTCGGCACCGATGACCGCGCCGCAGTATTTACAGAATTTCGCGTTTTCGGTGCGCGTGCCGCAGTTTGGGCAAAAAAGCTCACCGTTCGGAATATTTGCACCGCAATTTTTGCAGACCATAAGAAAATCTCCTTTGCATATTTGAATATTTGTCCACCGAAATCATAACACAGATTTTGACATTCCGCAACGTGTTTCACCGCTTTTTCTGATTGCCGCGCACAAAAGCGGCGCGTCTGTCATAGTATGCCGCGGAACAAAGCGCTGTGCATGTCCCAATAGCAGGGGAAGGAGGGCAAAGACTTGATGAAACAGACGGTTTTAAAGACGACGGCGGCCGTGCTCGGCGCGGGACTCGTGTCGTACCTCGGTACGCTTGCGGTACCGATGCTCGTACTGCTCGGCGTGATGTTGCTCGATTATATCACCGGCATGATCAAAGCGTATATCCGCGCCGAGTTAAATTCCAAGTTCGGTATTAAGGGGATACTCAAAAAGCTTTGCTATATGGTCATGGTCGCAGTCGGTGCGGCGGTGGATTATCTTTTGCGCGGTGCAGTCATTGGGGCCGGCATCACGCTCGATGTAAAGCTGTTTTTCTGCATGCTCGTCACCGTGTGGCTTACGATCAACGAGCTCATTTCCGTCATGGAAAATCTTGCTGCCATCGGTGTGCCGGGGTTCCCGCGTTTGCAGCGCATTTTAAAGCGGCTCCGTCGCACCGTGGCGGATGAATCGGGTGCAAGTGATGAGAAGAAGGAGTGATCTTATGGTACCGATCCGCGAAAATCTATTATCTTCTGCAAAATACAATTTGAAAGTCCCGGTGGAGTCCTGCGCGAAGGACATGAAATATATCGTCGTGCACAACACGGCGAACGATGCTTCCGCCGCGAATGAAGTCGCATACATGATTCGCAACGACAGCTCTACGTCGTTTAACGCAGCGGTCGATGACAAAGAGATTGTCATCGGCATACCGCTCGACAAGGGCGCATTCGCAGCGGGCCAACGTGATGGCAATGCACATGGTATTCATATCGAGATTTGCTATTCGCTTTCGGGCGGCACGCGTTTCGATAAAGCCGAAAAGAACGCCGCAGAGTATATCGCAAAGCTTTTGAAGGAACGTGGTTGGGATATTTCACATGTGAAGAAGCATCAGGACTTCGACGGCAAATACTGCCCGCACCGCACGCTCGACAAGGGCTGGGCGCGGTTTTTAAAAATGGTTGAAAGCGAAATGAAGGACGACAAAAAGGAGACAAAGACCGATGCGAAACCCGCGCCAAAGCAGCTTTACCGCGTGCGGACAAGCTGGTCGGACGCAAAAAGCCAGATCGGTGCGTATGCAATACTGGAAAACGCGAAAAACGCATGCCCTGTGGGTTATAAAGTGTATGCCTCAAACGGCAAAATTGTGTATGAACCGTTCAAAGCGTATACAGTGCGCAAGGACGCTGCAGACG
>CAKUBN010000053.1 GCA_934643185.1 uncultured Eubacteriales bacterium | reverse complement strand
GCTCGTGGACGCATTCAAAGATGATCTGCCCGAAGTCGTTTCCGACAACTTAAAAGCCGCCACAGTGCGCGATCTGCTCACGATGTGCCTCGGGCAGGAAAAGAGCTTTTTAATGGGCGGCGAGCGTCCGTACTATGAAGACCGCAACTGGGTGCGCCTTGCGCTGCGTCAGCCGTTCGTCTACGCGCCGGGCGAAAAATTCGTGTACAACAACGTCGGCCCCTACCTCGCCGGCATTCTCGTGCAGCGCCGCGCAGGCTGCGACCTCGTTCACTATCTGATGCCACGCATGTTCGCGCCAATGGGCATTCAGCTGCCCACCTGGGAAACCGACCCGAACGGCCAGACCTTCGGTGCAGGCGGCCTGTTCCTCACCATTGACGAGCTGCATCTGTTCGGCCAGTTATTATTGCAAAACGGCGAATGGAACGGCAAGCAGCTCATCCCCGCCGAGTGGGTCAAAGAAGCAACCTCAAAGCAGGTCGAAAACGGCAGCGAGGGCTACGGCTACCTCTTCTGGGCGGGCCCCGAGGGCTCCTTCCGTGCCGACGGCAAATACGGCCAGTTTGTCATTTTGCTGCGCGACAAAAACGCCGTTGTCACCGTCACCGCCGAAAGCCGCGATGCAGGCAATCTTCTCCGTGCTGTTTTCGAGGAGATCTACCCGCAGCTTTAAAACTGAATCACAAGCAAAACGGCACTGTGCAGAGTCTTTTCCGCACGGTGCCGTTCTCATTTTATCTTTTTATTCGTCTTCCTCATCGATGCGCTCGATTTTGAAGATAACGGGACGCGTACCGTCGGAGCAGCAGGTGATCATGATGTTCTCCCGGTTCATCCAGCCTTTCATAATAGAGCCACCCTGCAAGCCGGTGTAAATGTAGCGCGAAAACGCGTCCCACGCTTCTGAGCAATGCGGCATTTTCGGACCGCCCGCCACAGTGTTCGGGTCGGCATCGGTGTGCACAAGTGTATCGAGCCCCATGTGCCAAAAGCTGTCCTTGCCGTCCGCACGCTCAAAAATAAACTCGTCACCCACATTGTAGCACGGACATGCCCCGGAGTTCGGGTCTGCGCAGTACGCCTGCTGCAATTCCGGGTACAGCTTCTTGTCCAGAACAGTCAGTTTTACCTTGTGTTTCATTTCAGTTTGCTCCTCTCATTTATTTCAGCGAAGCCTTATACGCCTCGCCCCACTGCCACATGGCGTCCATGATCGGCTTCAGGCTGTAACCGAGCTCGGTCAGCGTATATTCCACGCGCGGCGGCACTTCGGCATAAACGGTGCGTGTCAAAAGCCCGCTTGCTTCCATTTGGCGCAGCTGTGCGGTGAGTACCTTCTGCGTGACGTGCCCGATCGACCGTTTCAGCTCGCTGAACCGCTTTGTGCCGCTCAGCAAGTCGCGCAAAATCAGCACCTTCCATTTATCGCTGATGAGCGTCAGCGTCGTTTCCACCGGGCAGGCGGGCAAATCTGCCAGCGTCACGGCGTGTTCCGTATTTTCCATATTGATCGTCCTTTCTCAGTGCTTTTCAGCTTTCAGCAGCTTCCAGCAGTTCGGGTTCATTCGTCTCCACCGTTTTATTGTACTTCTTATAATACTTCGTCGTCTTCTGGCGATACAGCATCAAAAGGCCGCGCACGCACAGCTCCGTTGCCATGGCCGTCCACATACCCGGCAGGCCAAATCTGCCGACAAGCAGCAGTGCAAGCCCAATGCGCACCACCCAAATGCTGCCAAGGTTCATCACACTCGGTACAAAGGTATCGCCGGTGCCGCGCAGTGCGCCCGCCGCGACGATGGAAACGCCGTACAGCGGTTCAGCCAACAGCCCGATGCGCAGCACCTGCGCCGCGAGCGCGCGGACGGAGAGGTCCGGCGTCAAAATGCTGAACACAAACGGGCACAGGAACATCATCAAAAGTCCCGTTATCGCCATAAAGCCTGCGCCCATCACGATGCAAATGTTGCCGTAGCGTTTTGCAAGGTCGGTCTTGCCCGCGCCGATGTTGCGCCCGACGAGCGTCGTCGCCGCCGAGCCGATGCCGTATCCGGGCATGTAGCACAGGCTCTCTGCCGTCACGGCGAAGGAGTTTGCAGCGATAGACACCGCGCCGAGCGGCGCAATGATCATCGTTGCAACGACCTGCGCGCTGCACATGGCGATCTCCTGCACGCCGACCGGCAGGCCGATCTTCAGCGCTTTTTTGAGGATCTCCGGGTCAAGGCCATGCTTTTCAGTCTCTTTGCGGTTAAGCTTCAAATGCGGGTTGCACAAGAGGCAGCGCCACGCCATCGTCAGGCTGATGACCGCGCATGCACTCGCCGTGCCGATGCCCGCGCCCATCACGCCAAAACGCGGAATGAAAATCGCGTTGAACACCACGTCTAACAAACACATGGCAGCGTTTAAGATGCTCGGCGTCAGCATGTCGCCGCTGCACTGCAGGAACGACGAGTTCAGCGAGTTGATCTGCGAGAACGGGATCATCAGCGCGTACACCATAAAGTATTTCGAGGCGTCGTAGCAGATGGCCGGGTCGCCGCCGAGCCACGTCGGCAGCATGCTGTGGATGGAAAGCCCCAGTGCGCACAAAAGACCTGCCACGCACAGTGCCGTGCACAGGCCGTGGCGCACGACGCTTCTCGCTTCCGCATCGCGCCCCGCGCCGATGTTGTGCGCGACCTGCACGGAAAAGCCCGCCGAAACAGCGTATGTAATGCCGCCCAATAGCCACGTGCTTGTGGAAACCAAACCGATCGCCGCCGAAGCGTTCGCGCCGAGCGAACCGACCATAGCGGAATCGATGTACTGCATCACGATCGTTGTGATCTGCGTTAAAATAGCCGGCAGGCTCAGTACCCAAACTTCCTTCACCTGCGGCTTCAGTTCATGCCAGCTAATTTTTTTCATGTCTCGCTCCCCGTTTCTTCAAATTCCCCTGTTGTAAAATAGCGGCGCATCACGCCGGAAAATTGGAACAGCTCCCGCACAAATTCCGGGTCTTTGTCCTTAAAATACAGCCGAAAAAGCCGTTCCTCCGCTTCATATACGGGCTTTAGGACTTCGTTTGCGTACGCTCTGCCCGTTTTTGTCAGTGTTACGGAAAGCTCCCTGCGCTCGCCGGGTATCGGCCGCTGCACCACGTATTTCTCTTTTTCCAGCTCTTTAATGAGCGTGTTCACCGTCGTTTTCGGAAATCCCCAGTCCCAGCAGATTTGCTTTTGTGTGTGGCTCTCGCCATCGTTCAGCGCCGAAAGCAGCCACAGCATATTCGGCTTGATCTGCGCGCTTTTCGAGAACACGTCGTAAGACGCGTCTATGCCGTACACCGCTTTGCCAAGCTGCCTGAAAAACGCATATCGCTCCATTTAGCTCCACCTCGCCTAAAATACGAATTCGTATTTTATTTTAGCACGATAAATGCCCCGTGTCAACCGTGCAAAATCCGTCCGGAACATTGAAAAAAGCGTACGTCTTTTAAAAGCTGTTGATTTTTGCAGCCGGCGCGATTATCTTGAATGAAAATAGAATTTCTTTAGGGGAATGGAATATGAAAAACACTTTTAAAGACTGTTACGCTTCCTTTGAAAATGGCACACTGCGCATCGGCAATGCTATGATCGAACGGAGCTTCATTTTGAATAACGGCGTGCTGCTTTCAAGCGGCATAAAAGACCTTAAAAATGGCCATTTCTGGAAAGGCATCGGTTTATCTGAAAAATACGTCCCGGAGACCGACGCTGTATGCGCCATAGAACCGGACGACGGTTTCGGCACGACCGAAACACGCCTTGCGGTCACGCTGCGCTCCAAAGACCTTGCCGGCCGAGAGGTCATAAATGCTCTGTACATTTACCCCGAAGTGCCGTTTGTGGAAATGTCCCGCGCCGTAAAAGGTCTACCGATCTCCGAAAGTGAAGCGGATGCCGCACAAAACGACGGCGTAGAAACGAAATACTCGCCGAAAGGCACGGCGGATTTCATCCCGAATTTTGACGACCTGTGTGACGCGATCGATATTCCCCACGCGCACTATAAAATAGAGTGCATCAAGCTTTTTGATGAAACGGACGGCTTCGACACGCTCGTAAAAAGCGACAAGCAGCCGTTATATAACCGCGAAGCCTACAAGGGCGAGGGCAACATCGTCCTGCTCACCGATTATGAAAAGGACCGCACGCTGATGGTCATTAAAAAAGCGCCCACGCACCTTGGCACGGTCAAGCACACGGGCGTGGATTTTGCTGTGAACAATGAAGTGCTCTATGTGACGGGCACCGGCTTTGATGACAGCATAGCGCAGGA
Source organism: uncultured Eubacteriales bacterium (assembly GCA_934643185.1). Classification (GTDB taxonomy): domain Bacteria; phylum Bacillota; class Clostridia; order Oscillospirales; family Acutalibacteraceae; genus Hominenteromicrobium. Next base: position 10,969 of record CAKUBN010000053.1, on the reverse strand, counting down.
CGGTTACACCGAATTATACGGTACCGTGGTCGGCATAGGCACGGCAGAGGATATTGAAAAGCTCTACAAAAATTACGAGCGCCGCGATAACATCGGCGACAGCCGCAAGCACACCTACATCATGTCCAACACCTGGGGCGACCGCAACCGCGACGGCGCGCTCAGCCACGATTTCATGCTGAAGGAGATCGAAGCCGCAAAAGAACTTGGCGTCGACATCGTGCAGATCGACGATGGGTGGCAGGCCGGCACCACGGTCAACTCCGTAAAAGGCGGCGGCGTGTGGGGCGGCTACTACGCCAACAATGCCGATTTCTGGTCGGTCAACACAAAGCGCTTTCCGCACGGTTTGCAGCCCATTGTAGACCGCGCTGCGCAGTACGGCATGGAGGTCGGCCTATGGTACGGGCCGGATTCCGCAAACGACTTTGAAAACGCCGAAAAAGACGTTGAAACGCTGCTGCACCTCTACAACACCTACGGCATCCGCTATTTTAAGCTCGACAGTGTGTCGTTCAAAACAAAGCGCGCCGAGCAGAACTTTCTGAACTTTATGCGGGAGGTGCACGAAAAAAGCGGCGGCCGGATTTTCTTCAACTTAGACGTCACCGCGCACAACCGCCCGGGGTATTTCCTCGGCAAGGCGTTCTGCACGATCTTTGTAGAAAACCGTTACACCGATTGGTGCAACTACTACCCGCACAGCACCCTGCGCAATTTGTGGCAGCTTTCAAGATTTTTCCCGACGCGCCAGTTCCAGTTTGAGCTTTTAAATAACCGCCGCAACACAGAGCTGTACGGCACAGACGCGCTTGCCCCCATAAACTACACCATCGATTACGAATTTGCCTGCACTATGCTCGCAAATCCGCTCGTTTGGATGGAGATGAGCCACCTTGATCCCGCTGATTTCGCCCCGCTGCGCCGCATTATAGACGTGTACCGCGCGCACCGCGATGTCCTTTGGAATGCGCAGGTCAGCCCCATCGGCGAAGAGCCGGACGGCACACAGTTCAGCGGCTTTGAAGCCCTGTGCCCGGACGGCAAAGCATACCTGCTTTTGTTCTGCGAAAACACCCGAAAAGACACATACACCTACACGCTCTCCCGCCCCATAAATGCGCAGAAGCTCCAAATTCTCGCATCAAACGCGCCAAATGACGCATTTGTCCTTAACGGCACCGAAAACGGACTGACCTTTACCTGCCAGCCGAAACGAACCTATGTATTCGCGGTCGCAGAACCGTAAACCGTAACATATAAACGCCTGTGCGGTCATCTTTTACGGTGGCCGCACAACTTTTCTCAAAAATAAGACCGCAGTAGTATTGACAATTCGATAAGACTGGTGTATTATACGAGCGTAGCACTACCGTAGTCTTATCAAGGAGGCTGAATTATGGATATTAAACTGTTTGATTCCGAACTGAAAGTGATGAACGTTCTCTGGAAAAAAGGCGATACGCCCGCGAAAGAGATCGCCAAAGAGCTGACGAACGAGCTCGGCTGGAACGTGAACACGACCTACACGCTCATCAAACGCTGCATGAAAAAGGGCGCGATCGAGCGCAGCGAGCCGGGCTTTATGTGCCGCGCGCTGATCCCGAAATCCGCCGTGCAGGAGGCCGAAACGGACGAGCTCATCAACAAGGTCTACGACGGCTCTGCCGATAAGCTCTTTGCGGCGCTGCTCGGCAGAAAAAAGCTCTCCGCAGAGCAGATCGAAAAGCTGAAACAGATCGTCGGCGATTTGGAGTGAGGTGCACTATGACCTTACTGCAAATGAGCTTTTCGGGCGCTGTGATGATCTTGGCCATCACCGTTCTGCGGGCCCTGACCATCCACCGCGTGCCGAAAAAAACGTTTCTCGTGCTGTGGGGCGCTGTGCTCGCGCGGCTGCTGCTCCCGTTTTCCTTCCCCTCTGCTTTGAGCATCTACTCGCTGCTGGGAAGAAACCTCTCGACCGCCGCAAATGCGCCCGTCGGCGGTGTTCTGCCGCCCGTTTCGGCAGAGCAGACCACAACCGCCATGCAGCACACAGCTTCTGCGCCCGCGCCGGATATTCCCGTGTGGACACCCATCTGGGCAGTGGGGGTCATCCTCTGTGCCGCGTTTTTCACCGTGCCGTATGTAAGATGCCGCAGGGAGTTTCAAATGTCGTTGCCGGTACAGAACGAGTTTATCGATAGCTGGCTGCAAGCACACACGCTGCGGCGCAAGCTCTCCGTTCGGCAGTCCGACCGCATTGCGTCGCCGCTCACGTTCGGCGTGCTTCGCCCTGTCATCTTGCTGCCGAAGAAGACGGATTTTAAAGATGAAACCGCGCTTCAATACGTTTTGGAGCACGAATTCGTACACATTCAAAGATTGGATATTTGCGCAAAGCTCCTGCTCATTGCCGCCCTTTGCGTGCATTGGTTCAACCCGCTCGTGTGGGTCATGTACGTGCTCGCAAACCGGGACATCGAGCTTTCCTGCGACGAAACGGTCATTCGCCGCTTCGGCAGCGCGCAGAGAGCCTCTTACGCCAAGGTTTTGATCCGCATGGAAGAAGTCAAAAGCGGCTTTGCTCCGCTCTGCAATAACTTCAGCAAAAACGCGATCGAAGAAAGGATCACAGCTATTATGAAAACGAAAAAGATCACCGTTGTCTCGCTTATCTTAGCGGCAGCGCTCGTCGTCGGGACCGTAACGGTCTTCGCGACCTCCGCACAAACTGAAACTGCCAACCCGCCTGCCTCCACGCTTGATGAAAGCACACTGATGTCCTATGTAAATCCCGATGACGGAAAGACTTATTACAGCTTTGACGACGGCAAGACCTTTGAGCCGCTGACGGACGCGGAATTTGAAGCCCGCTTCCCCACGCCGAATGTGGAGTGGTGAACGTATGACGAGTACAAAGTATGGCTCGAAAACGAAAAGGTGCAGCTTCAGAGCCTTCTCGGCGAGACAGGCTCGGTCAACGGTCAGAAATTCACCTGGACGCAGGAGAAAATCGACGAGACCATTGCCATGTACGAAGAGATTTTAAACGACATCAAAAACGGCATCATGTATTCCAAATCCATCGACGGACAGGACGACCAAATGGTCAGCTACGACCCCACCGACATCGCCACAGCCACCGAAACCGCGTAACACCCCAAAATTGTCTGCAAAAAGCGGAGACACAGCAAAACTGTACCTCCGCTCTTTTATTTCTTCACGCAGACCAAAACTGCGTCTGTATTATATTGGTACATTGCAACGCGCGAGATCGCCGGTGCGGCTTTATATGCCTCGGAAAATTCCAGCTTTTGCAGCTGGCCTTCGCTCAGCGCTTCGTATTCACGAATCCACTCCGCGCCCGGCTTGCACGCAACCTTTGGCACGTCAAGCATCTGTTTGTCGTCCAGCAGATGCCATGTGCAGTCGTAGCCCGTCAGGTCCAGAGCGAAATCCAAATGCGTGGTCGCCGTTGTGTACGCCACGATTTTTGAAAGATCCAGCGTTGCTGCCACGGCAACCTCCTCATACGGCGTCAGGCAAAGCTCGCGCTGCGGGACAAGGTCAAACATATCGTAGCGCTCAAACAGATCTGCGCTCGCGACCATATCATAGCTGCCCTGCAGGGTGAGTGCACTGCGCCAGTTCAGCGGGATTTTCGACCAGTTTTCATTATTGAAGCCGGAGCCATCGTAGAACATCCAAATGCCGTGCGCACCGTATGCAAAGCCGGCCTTCGCGCCGTGCAGAACGGAGAACCAGAACGCTCTGCGCACGTCCGCCGCGCCGAATCTGCCGAAGCGGTTGCCGTACCCGTGCGCTTCGTACATGGGCTCAAGGTTCATCACCGGCAGCTTCGGCTCTGTTGCCCAAGATTTTTCCGCCATGCGGCCGGGCGAATAGAACTGCGAAAGCGTGCTGAGCATGTGGCCGGACTGGTATGTGTAAAAATCGATATACCCGTTTTTCAGGTAGCTTTCGCCCAGATAATGACCGCCTGCCACATGGCCGGACATCAGGTCATCCGGGCATTTCCTGCGGATCTGCTCTGCCATATAGGAGTAATACTGCCAGTTTGTCTTGTTTTCCTCCGTCAGTTCCGCGTCGCCGCCGATGAGCCACACCGGGTGAAATTCCTTATACAGGTCGATGGAAAAATCCACCACATTTTTATAGTCTTCAAACGACTCAAATTGCTTGCCGCGGCAATCGAACACCTTTTCCATCTGGGAATGCGGCACAAAGCTGACCCACATGGGCACCAAAAACGCCGTCATGTCGAGCTCGCGCAGAATCTTCATTTTCTCCTTTGCCTGCGCAAAGTATGCGTCGTTTCTTTTAGAAAGATCGTAGCTGCCGTCCTCACGGATTACGAACGGAAAATATTTCACGTGCTTCGGCATGTCCTGAAACGCCGGCGTGTTCTGCATCAAAAGGCCGTTGTAGCCCTGATTTTTGCGGAACGTCGCGTATTCGCGAAATTCCTGCACCGTCAGGTTCGTCAGCGCCATCCACGCCGTATCCAGCTTAAAAAAGTGCGGCTTCCCATCCTTTAAAAAATATCTTTTTTCCTTATCAAATGTAAACATGTTTCCTCCCTGTCACCTGCGGCACAACTATTCCGGACCCCAACGCCCGCCGCAGCAGCCTAAGCATACCACAATCCGCCCCGCATTTCAATTTTAAATTCGCACAGTTACCTAAAAGTAACCATACCACAATAAAGTGCGTACTTCACAACGGTATCCCGGCGTGTTATGATTTAGACAACGAAACGGAAAACATTCCGAGAATACATGGAGGTCTTGATCATGAGCAAAGTTGTTGAATTTTTAAACGAAAATCCGGTACAGTATCTCGCGACCGTCGGCCGCGACGGCAAGGCAAAGTGCCGCCCGTTCATGTTTGCAGGCAAGCTTGAAGGCAAGCTGTGGTTCTGCACGAACAACACGAAGGACGTCTACAAGGACATGCAGGAAAACCCGGAGATCGAAATTTCCGTCTCCTCCCCGTCCTATGCGTGGATTCGTCTGCACGGCAAGGCTGTGTTTGAAAACAACATAGCGGCAAAGGAAATGTGCATTCAGAACCCCATCGTCAAGAGTCAGTACGGCGAAGCGACGAACCCGATTTTTGAAGTTTTCTATCTTGAAGACCCGCACGGCGTCATCTCCGATTTCTCCGGCAACCCGCCGTACGAATTCTAAGAAAAGCAAATCAAAATCCGGTGCAGCTCCGCAGCCTTAGGCCAGCGGGGCTTATCCGCTGTTTCGGACAATAAAAAGAGGGATCACCATGCAGAAAAACGATTATTTAAAATGCCTTGTGGAGGACATCCACTCCGCCGTGCTCGCTACGCTGGATGATAACGGCCGCCCGAAGACGCGCGTCATCGACATGATGCTGTGGGACGACGATGGCGTATACTTTCTCACCGCGAAAGGCAAAGCCTTTTATGCGCAGCTCATGGCGCAGGGCTACGTTTCCCTTTCGGCGACAAAAAACAAGATCTCCATCTCCCTGCGCGGCAAGATCAAGAACATCGGCAGCGAAAAGCTGGGTGAAATTTTCGAGAAGAATCCGTACATGCAGGGCATTTATCCCGGCGATACCCGCGCCGCGCTGGAGGTCTTTTGGCTTTATGACGCAGAGGGCGAATACTTCGATATTTCGGAGCCCACGTACATCGTGCGCGACAGCTTCCGCATCGGCGCAGGTGAAACAAAAGCTTCCGGCTACTTTGTCGGCGCAAAGTGTATCGGCTGCAAGCTGTGTTACAGCGTATGTCCGCAAAAGTGCATCGATATTTCAAAAACACCGGTCGAGATCGACCAGCACCACTGTCTGCACTGCGGGCGCTGCGCAGAGATCTGCCCGAAGCAAACGATAGAAAGGCGGCTGTAAAATGAATCAAGCTGAACGCAGGCGTTTTCTCATCGACGCCTTATTAAAAGAAAGACCCGAGTACCGCGACCTCGCTGTGCCGAAGGATAAAAACGAGCAAAAATATCTGCTGCGCGGGCTGATGAACATCCGCACGCCAAAAGCGTGTGACGATGAATTTCTGCGCGTACAGGATGCATACCTCAAAGACGCTGCCGCCGAAAAGGGCATCACGGATATTGACGACCTCACGCCCGTGCAGCCGGGGCTGTATCTTTGGCAGGGTGACATCACCACCCTGCGCTGCGGCGCCATCGTCAACGCGGCAAACTCCGGCATGACGGGCTGCTATGTGCCGAATCACCGCTGCATCGATAACGCCATCCACACATTTGCCGGCGCCGAGCTGCGGCTTGCGTGCGCGGAGCTCATGGAGAAGCAGGGATACCCGGAGCCGACCGGACAGGCAAAGCTCACGCCCGCGTTCAACCTGCCGTGCGATTATGTGCTCCACACCGTCGGCCCCATCATCACAGACCGCGTGACCGACCGCGACCGCGAACTGCTCGCAAGCTGCTACCGCGCCTGCCTCACGCTCGCGGCGGAAAATAATATTGAAAGCGTCGCGTTCTGCTGCATCTCCACCGGCGAGTTCCGCTTTCCGAACCGGGAAGCCGCGCAGATCGCTGTGCGCACCGTAAAAGACTTTTTAAAAACCGAAACCAGTGTGAAAAGGGTGATTTTCAATGTTTTTAAAGACACAGACCGCGAAATTTACGAACAGCTCCTCCGTTGAGCGCTTAAAAGAAGCGCTGCAAGCGGCCGATGCCGTCGTCATCGGCGCGGGCGCGGGGCTTTCCACCTCCGCAGGCTTTGTTTATACCGGCGAGCGGTTTGAAAAGTATTTTTCAGATTTCGCCGCGAAATACGATTTTCACGATATGTACTCCGGCGGATTTTACCCGTATTCAACGCTTGAAGAACACTGGGCCTATTGGAGCCGTTATATTTACATCAACCGTTATATGAATGCGCCGAGGCCCGTCTATGAAAAGCTGCTTTCGCTTGTGAAGGACAAAGATTATTTTGTCCTGACAACGAATGTGGATCACTGCTTTCAGAAAGCCGGGTTCGATAAGCACCGTCTGTTCTACACGCAGGGCGACTACGGCCTGTTCCAGTGCAGCGAACCGTGTTGTGCGGAGACATTCGACAACGATGAGATTATCAAAAACATGGTCATTGCGCAGGGCTACACGATTGAACCGGACGGCACGCTCACCCCGCCGGAAACGCCGAAAATGACTATCCCCACCGACCTCGTCCCCCACTGCCCGCACTGCGGCAAGCCCATGAGCATGAATCTTCGAGCAGATGATACATTTGTTGAGGATGAAGGATGGCACATTGCCGCTGAGCGATACACAAACTTCCTCCGCACCCGCAAGAATCAGCATATTTTGTACCTGGAACTCGGCGTGGGGTACAACACCCCCGGCATCATCAAGTACCCCTTCTGGCGCATGACGCTGGAAAATCCCGACGCCGTATACGCCTGCCTAAACTATGGCGATGCGTATATCCCCGACGAGATCAAAAAGCAATCGATCGCGATTGGCGGAGACATTGGAGAAGTTCTTTTACAACTCTAAAGAAGTGGTGTGCATCCTATAATGTAACAAAAAATACATCATATTCGTTACATCGGACTCAGCTCGTTTCCCTGATTTGCGCCAAGTGTCCCGAATCATATATAAAATTTGGGACACTTGGCGCTCTCGATGATGCTTTTGCTCCTCATTATTCTAACCAGAACGATTGACAATGACGATTAGAATGGTTAGAATATGGGTAGAATAGAGTTGAGAGGTGAGCAGAATGAGATTTCAGGAAACAGAAACAGTTGAGTTAAAGTCCATTGTGATGGATGACATCAAAAAGGAGATCATTGCTTTTGCAAACTGCGACGGCGGCACGGTCCATGTGGGCGTTACGGACGATGGCACGGTGCTGGTGGTATGTTGCCCCGACCATCATCAACACCTTTCTGGAAAGCTACGATCTGTCCGGCAAGTTATCGTCCCCTTTGCTACCTCAGGTGGCAGCGGCATGGGACAGACCAACGTTCGGCTTGCCCCAAGCTGCAAGGGTGCGAAACTGTTGGAGGGCAAAATGTTCAAGCGGAGCGCAGGCCACAAAGAGTTGGCACTGTGGGTCGAAAACCTCAATATTTGAATGTTGCACGAATCAGGATTGATCGAGATACTATGAACGATACTAAGCAAGCTATGCGGCGCACCTTTATTGCGCTCTACCGCCGACATTCCTTTGACAAAATGTCTGTCAAGGAGCTGTGTGTGCAGACACCGGTAGCGCGGACAACATTTTACGAATATTACGATAACCTCGGTACACTGAAAGCGGAGATCGAGGATGGGCTGATCGCCGGCATTTTGGAAATTGCAAAAGCAACCGCCGGAGGCAGTTTTGTGGAGATGAATCTGAATGTGTTCTTCTCTCAGACATTGGACTATATCAAGTCCCATTGGGCGGAAAACTATGCCTTTCTGGTGGCGCAGCCGAACCTTGCCTATATCTCCAAATGGAAGGATGCCATTAAATATCATTTCAAACTCCGGTTCCCAGAGAAAGTGTCTGTACCAAACCACGGGCTTATCATGGAAGTCATCGCCTCGGCGGTCATCGGTGCGTATACCTACTGGATGGAGCACCCTGACGAGGTAGACACGCAAAAGCTGGCGGACATCAGCGTGCAGATGTTCTCCTCCGTAGAACAGATCATCTAAAAAAGCTGCGGTACTGCCGCAGCTTTTTTGCGTCCAAAGTCCGGACACTTTTTGAAAATGTGTCGTTCCGTCTGTCCGCTGTTTCCTGTATGATGGAGTCAAATCAGGAACGAGGAGCGATGTATGATGACAGAGATCAAAATTCATGTATTCCACACCGGAGAGGTGTGCGTAGCGCCGGAGCTGCCCTTTGGCGGTGAGGATTGCAGCACGATCAAGGCGTCCGGCGTGTTTGCAAAGAAATCGGATCGGCTGTGGCTGCCGGTGTCGGCCTACCTTATCGAGTGTGCCCATGGAAAGATCCTTTTTGACTGCGGCTGGCATCGGGATATGAGTCCCGACGGCGTGTTTGATAAGAAAGCGCAGGTCAAGTCCCTCGGCTCACTGCCGCTGTATGTGACCAATCAGGGCTGTATTGAAAATGGCGCGGCCATCGATGAGCAGCTGGCGGCGCTTGGTATTCGCCCCGCCGACTTGGACCTGGTGCTGCTGTCCCATCTGGACTGCGACCATGCCAACGGTCTGAAGCTGGTGGCTGACGCAAAGCAAATTCTTGTATCCAAGGAGGAGCTGGCTTTTTCGGAGAATGGTACGCCTGTCAACCGCATCCGTTACAACGCAGATTGGTGGAGCGATACAAAAATGCAGACCTTCGACTGGAACGGTACGGAAGGCCCTGCGGGAAGATCCTACGACGTATTCGGGGATGGCAGTCTTGTCATGGTCAACATTCCCGGTCACTCCAAGGGACTGTGCGCGCTGAAAATCACCGGTTCTGACGGGCGGTTTGTGCTGCTCTACGCCGATGGCGGCTACGCCAAAAGATCGTGGGAACAGCTTATTACTTCCGGTATCGCAGATGACAAGGCGGCACAGAAACAGTCGCTGGAATGGATACGAGAGCAGAGCCTGAACGCAAACTGCGTAGAGTCTCTTGCCAACCACGATCCCGATGTGCAGCCGCACATGATTGAACTGTGAGGTGTTCAACATGAGAAAGACAGCACTTATCACTGGCGCATCCGGTGGGTTAGGAATGGAGTTTGCCAGGATCTACGCACGGGAAGGTTATGACCTCGTGGTCATTGCCCGCAGTGAGAGAAAGCTCTATAAGCTAAAAAGCGAGCTGGAGGCGCAGTATGGCTGTCATGTGTGGGTGTTTGCACAGGACTTGTCTCAGCCAGACGCCGCCTATGAGGTTTTCAATTACACCTTGGAACAGAATATCACCATTGATGTGCTGGTCAACAACGCAGGGTTTGGTGACTTCGGCAACTTCTGGGAGGTGGACGCCCAACGGCAGATCGATCTGCTGCAAGTCAACATCGTGGCGCTGGTGCAACTGACGCGGTATTTCTTGCCTGGCATGGTGGAGCGCAGGCACGGCAGCGTGCTGAATCTGTCCTCCGTTGCGGCGTTCAGTGCTGGGCCGCGGATGTGCCTGTACTATGCGTCTAAGGAGTTTGTCCGCAGCTTTAGTGAAGCCATTGCAGAGGAAGTGCGTGGCACGGGCGTTACCGTGACCGCCCTCTGCCCCGCCCCCACCGCCACAGGCTTTGAGCAGGCAGCGCAAATGAAAAACTCTCATATGTTCTCCATGTTCAAGCCTGCCAGCGCCACAGCCGTCGCGGAAGCAGGCTTTCGGGCCACACAGAAAGGCAAGGCACTCCGCTATTATGGCTGGCCTACCCATGTGGTAAATATTGCCGCACGGCTGCTGCCGAGGAGCGTGTGTCGGAAGTTTATGAAAAAGGTAAACGGATAGAAAAAGGAAGCTTTACGTTTATCAAGACCATACCTCTGTGACAGCTACGCTGTTTTACAAATAATCATAAGAGCGGCCTGCTTCGGCAGGCCGTTTTGCTTTTCAAGGAGGTGTCCGACATGGCAACCACACGCCTGATGCCCCTGCACACCGGCAAAGGCCGCACGGTGGGACAGTCCATCAGCAACATCATCGACTACACCGAAAATCCGCAAAAGACAGACGGTGGCAGGCTGATTACAAGCTGGCAATGCGACAGCAGGATCGCCGACGCCGAGTTTCTTTTCACCAAGAATCAGTACATTCAATTGATTGCAGCCATTCCGTATCGGCGGCGACTGGATACGCTGCAAAAATCAGAACGTACAAAGCTATTGATTGACCTTTGTGCAGAAATATTTGTTGCCGCCGAGGAATACTTTCCCAGCGTGTATGCCAAACGAAACCGCTACATGGTCGAGCGGTCTGACCGCGTGATTGCCGTCTAGGAGGGCCGCGAGAAAGGCGGCACGGTTGGAACGATCCG
>CAKUBN010000052.1 GCA_934643185.1 uncultured Eubacteriales bacterium | reverse complement strand
ATTTTACTGCGCGCTGCGGACGAAATACGCGTAGTACGCGTCGAGCGCTTCCTTGCGGCCGCGCACGCGGATGGGCACCGTGGCGCCGTTTGCCATGCAAAAGCCCTCCTGCACGTCTTCAATGTGATCCATATTCACAAGGTAGCTCTGGTGGCAGCGCAGGAAACACGGGTCTGCGATCTGTTCTTCGATGTTGCCGAGCTTTTCGAGCGTTTTTACACTCGTGCCGTCTGCCATGTACAGCGTCACCCAGTGGCGCTCGCTTTCGGCATATAAAATATCCGCAACATACACGTAGCGGTACTGCCCGCCGCTGCGCACGGCAATGCGGCGGCGCGGCACGGCTTTCAGCGTCCGGCGCAGAGCCGCCTCCAGCTTTTCTTCGGCAAGCGGCTTTACAAGGTACGCGCTCGCCTCCACGTCATAGCTTTCAATGGCGAAATCCGGCGAGGTGGTCAAAAAGAGGATCGGCACGCTGCACGAAAGCGCGCGCAGCCGTCTTGCCGTATCCATTCCGTTTGAATCCTGCATGAAAATGTCCAAAAACAGCAGATCCATCTCCACTGTGCCCTCCTGCACATCGCTCAAAAGCGGAATGCCGGAGGCGTATTCCGTGATGTCCGCTTCCTCACCGAGCTTTGCAAGGCAGGCGACAAGCGCTGCTTTCAGCCGTTTTCTTTCTTCCTCTACATCGTCACAAATCACTATTTTTCGCATGGTGTTCTCCCGGCCGCCGGGCGGCCCCTCCTTCTCTCGTGCAAAGAATACCGCATATTTTTTGTAATTTTACCACATTTTTTATCGAATGGCAAGCCCCCCGGCACAATGGAAATCCGCTTTCTCCCGTATTCGTAATTGACATTCCCGCTCCGCTTCGCTACAATAGAACCAATAAGAACCTCGGAGGGCAAGCAACATGAATTTTCTGGAAGAACGTATCGTAAAGGACGGCGTTGTGAAGGCCGGCAATATACTAAAAGTAGACAGCTTTTTAAACCACCAAATGGACGTGCGCCTGTTCCGCCAAATGGGCGAAGAATTCAAGCGCCGCTTTGCGGATAAGCCCATCAACAAGATCTTGACGATCGAGGCCTCCGGCATCGGCATCGCGTGCGTCGCGGCGGAATGCTTCGACGTGCCGGTCGTTTTCGCAAAGAAAAGCCAAAGCGTCAATATCGACGGCGACGTATACGTTTCCGAAGTGGAATCCTTCACCCACAAGCGCGTGAACCGCGTGATCGTCTCGAAAAAATTCCTCGGCCCCGAGGACCACATTCTCATCATCGATGATTTTCTTGCAAACGGCTGCGCGCTGCAGGGCCTCATCTCTATTGTGGAGCAGGCGGGCGGCACGGTGGAAGGCATCGGTATCGCGATTGAAAAGGGGTTCCAGCCCGGCGGCGCGAAAATTCGCGAGATGGGCTACCCGCTCGAATCGCTCGCCATTGTGGAAAGCATGGACGACGCAACCGGCACGGTCGTTTTTCGTCCACAGCCATAAAAGGAGTTTTGTATGAGACGGTTTTTATCCCGCGTTTTGCCCCTTTTGCTCAGCTTCGGCTTGATTTTTAACTGCACAGGATGCAGCACGGTTTTGGTCTTAGCCGGTAAAGCTCGTGAAAACAGCGAAGCTTCGTCCTCCGTGATTTCGGAAAGCTCCGCGTCCTCCGGCGTCATCTCCACCCCTGTGCCGACCGAAGACGGCGACCTGCGTGCGTTTTACACGGATGTTGCAAACGCTGAAAGTGTCACGGTAATGGTGTACATGATCGGCTCCGACTTAGAGAGTGAGGACGGCTCCGCGACCGACGACCTTTTGGAAATGGCAGATGCCGCGCTTTCCGAAAACGTTCACCTTGTACTCCAGACCGGCGGCACCGAAACCTGGTGGAACGATGTCTGCACAGACGATGAAAGTGAGCGCTTTGTGATCGAAAACGGCGATATGACGCTGCTCCAAAGCCTTGGCAGCATGAATATGACGGACGCCGACACGCTCTCCGATTTCATTCGCTTCTCCGCCGAAAGCTACCCCGCAGACCGCTACGAGCTCATTTTGTGGGATCACGGCGGCGGCACCATGACAGGCTTCGGCTACGACGAGCTGTACGAAGACACCTCTTTGACGCTCTCGTCGCTCTCCACAGCACTGTATAACGGCGGCGTGCAGTTTGATTTCATCGGCTTTGACGCCTGCCTGATGGCGACGGCAGAGGTGGCCTACGCCTTGGATCCGTATGCGGATTACCTCATCGCCTCCGAAGAATCCGAACCCGGCGAGGGCTGGGCGTACAAAAACTGGCTTACGATGCTGGCGGAAAACCCCGCCGTACCCACGGCGGAGCTCGGCAAAAAGCTGGCGGACGATTTCCTTGAGGCCTATATTTTCGCCGACATGCCGACGCTTTCCGTTTTAGACCTGCGCTATGTGCCGGAATTATACGCCGCGTTGGAAAGCTACTGGGAAAGCGCCTACACCGCACTGCAAAGCGGCAGCTACGGTGCGTTTTCGCAGGTGCGCAGCAACGTGCGGGAATTCGGCGACAACGAATACGACCAGGTCGATCTTTCCGACCTCGCCACGCTGACAAAGCAGAGCCTTTCCCTCGGCACCGAGGACGATGTGCAGGCCGCCGTTCAGAACATGGTGGTGTATAACGTCACCTATGAAAAGTCCGCCGCAGGCATTGCAGTCTATTTTCCGTGCCTGTGGCCGGATTATTACGGCGATACACGCTTTGAAATGACCTGCGTCGGCTTCCCGGAATCGTATTTTGAATTCTACGATAAATTCATGAACACGATGCTTTCCGGGCAGTCGCTTTCGCAGAGTGATATCGATTTTTACTCCTACTACGATTGGTTCGACTCCTCCGAGGTTGGCGGCGAAAACGTCACCACAATAAACGACAACGATTTTGAACTCATCGACAAGGACGACTATTATGCACTCTCTCTTTCCGATGAAGCATGGAACCTCATCACGTACATTGATATGACCGTTTACCTCGACGACGGCGAGGGATACATTGACCTTGGCAATGACAACGTGTACGAGTTTGACGACGACGGCGACCTGAAAGTCGATTTTGACTATACATGGATCTCGATCGACGGCGTGATTGTGCCGTTCTACGCCGAAACCGAGGAACAGACGGACGATTATTGGTACACAACGGGTTATGTGCCGGCCGAACTGAACAACAGCACCGATATTGAGATCGTTCTGCGCTGGGACAGCGACCATGACAGCGGCTTTGTTGCGGGCTACCGCTTAAAGACCGAAGAGCCTACGGTAGCGGCAAAGGGTCTGCACAGCTTTACGGAGACGGATCAGATTCAGTACACCTGTTCGTATTATGATTACGATTTCAACTACGACCGGGACTACACGCTCGGCGACCCGGTAACATACACAAGTGAACCCGCCGTCGCCTATGAGGAAATCGGCGAATACCGCACGGTGATCCAATACACCCTGCGCGACATCTACAACAACGAACACTTTACAGACCCGGTAGAGCGCTTTCCTGTGAATAAATAATTCTAATAGAACATACCCTGCTGCGCTCCGTGGCAGGGTATGTTTCGATTTGACTTGCACTATAATAGGCGGTATAATGAAAATCACTGACAAAAACGGAATTGTATGGAAAACTATGCCGTTTAAACTGTTCGGAAAGGACGAACGCCATGCGAAAGCTCCTCGTTTACATGAAAGACTACAAGAAAGAGTCGTTTTTAGCGCCTCTTTTCAAGCTGCTCGAAGCCACCTTTGAGCTGATTGTCCCGCTCGTAATCGCGCAGATCATCGACGTGGGCATTCAGACCGGCGACACCGGCTTCATCATCTCCCGCTGTCTGCTTCTGGTCGGGTTCGGTGTGGTCGGCATGGTCAGTGCCATCACGGCGCAGTATTTTGCCGCAAAGGCTGCCGTGGGCTTTGCCACCGGGCTGCGTCACAGCTTGTTCCAAAAAATCAACGAACTCTCCTTCTCTCTTTTGGACCGTGTGGGCACTTCCACGCTGCTGACACGCATCACAAATGACGTAAATCAGGTGCAGAACGGTGTGAACCTTGTACTGCGCCTGTTTATGCGCTCGCCGTTCATTGTGTTCGGCGCATGCGTTATGGCGTTCACCATTGATCCCGGCAGCGCGCTGCTGTTCCTCATTGTGGTCGCTCTGCTCTCCGTTGTGGTGTTCGGCATCATGCTGCTGACCATCAAGCGCTACAAGGCTATTCAAAACCAGCTGGATTCCGTTTTGAACACCACGCGTGAAAATCTGAACGGCGCACGTGTCATACGCGCGTTCTGCGGTGAAGACACCGAAACAGAAAAATTTATCGGCCAAAATTCGCTGCTCTCCAAGCTCCAGAAATCCACGGGCCGTATCTCCGCACTTTTGAACCCGGTTACGTTTATCCTGATTAACGTCGGCATCATTCTGCTCATCCATTACGGCGCTGTTCAGGTCAACACCGGCATTTTGTCGCAGGGTCAGGTCGTGGCGCTGTATAACTACATGAGCCAGATTTTAGTTGAGCTCATCAAACTTGCAAACCTCATCATCACCGTAACAAAGTCCTTTGCAAGCGCCGCACGTATCCGCGACGTGCTTGAGCTCGACACAAACACCGTTTATTCCGACGACAAGAAAATCTACAATACCCACGCCGTCGAGTTCGACCGCGTTTCCATGCACTATAACGAAGGCGCGAAGGACGCGCTCGAAAACATCAGCTTCACCGCCGAGCCGGGCGAGATCATCGGCGTTATCGGCGGCACGGGCAGCGGAAAAACGACGCTTGTGGGGCTTATCTCCCGCTTCTATGATGCGTCCTCCGGCACCATCCGCGTGGGCGGCCGCAACGTGAATTCCTATTCGCTTGAAGAACTGCGTGAAAAGGTGCACGTTGTTCTGCAGCGCGCCGTTTTGTTCCGCGGCACCCTGCGCGAAAACCTGCGTTGGGGCAATAAAAACGCGAACGACGAGGAAATGCAGGCAGCCGTCAAGGCTGCACAGGCTGCGGACTTCGTGCAGAGCAAGGGTGGACTCGATATGGAGATCACCGCCGAGGGCCGCAACCTTTCCGGCGGCCAGCGCCAGCGCCTTTCCATCGCCCGCGCACTGGTGGGCAACCCCGAAATCCTCATTTTGGACGACTCCGCTTCCGCGCTCGACTATGTGACTGAAAAAGCGCTGCGCGGCGCGCTTTCCGCACTGCCGCATAAGCCGACGGTATTCATCGTCTCCCAGCGTACGTCTTCCCTGCGGCACGCCGATAAAATTCTCGTCTTGGACGACGGCGCGCTTGTGGGCTGCGGCACACACGACGCGCTCCTTGAGAACTGCTCCGTGTACCGCGAGATCTACGACTCTCAGTTTGGCGGAAAGGAGGCAGCTGCGAAATGAGCAAAGTAAAAAACAAAAACAGCACCATTAAACGCGTTCTCTTACAAATTCGCCCGTATCTGCCGACCATCATCCTGCTGCTTGCACTCGCCGTGGTCAGCGTGCTGTGCTCGCTGTACATCCCGGTGCTCATCGGTGATGCCATTGATGCGATCATCGGCAAGGGGCAGGTCGATTTTGCCGTTATCAT
This sequence comes from uncultured Eubacteriales bacterium, assembly GCA_934643185.1. Classification (GTDB taxonomy): domain Bacteria; phylum Bacillota; class Clostridia; order Oscillospirales; family Acutalibacteraceae; genus Hominenteromicrobium. The sequence continues at coordinate 9,937 of CAKUBN010000052.1, read as the reverse complement.
TCCGAAGCTTTTCACCTGCGCGGTGCTCATCGGCTGCGCGGCGCTCGCCCAGTGGCTGATGAACATCTGCGGCAACAAGGTCACGTACAACACCATTCGCGATATGCGCGAGGCAGCCTTTAAAAAAATTCACCGTCTGCCGTTTTCTTACCTCGACGCACACGAAACCGGCGACATCGTTTCCCGCATCATTGCCGATGTTGACCAGTTTGCAGACGGCCTTTTGATGGGCTTCTCACAGCTGTTTACCGGCGTTGTGACGATCATCGGCACCATCGGCTTCATGCTTTCCGTCAACGTTTGGACAACGCTTGTCGTGGTGCTTGTCACGCCGCTTTCCATTTTGGTGGCGCGCTTCATCGCAAAGAAAACGTTCGCCATGTTCCGCTTACAGTCCGAAACACGCGGCCGCCAGACGGCATTCATCAATGAGATGATCACGAACCAAAAGGTCGTGCGCGCATACGGACACGAAGACGAGAACATGGAGAAATTCGACACCATCAACGAAGAGCTGCGCCGCCACACATTAAAGGCGACATTCTTCTCCTCCATTACAAACCCCGCCACGCGCTTTGTAAACTCCGTTGTGTACGCGGCGGTCGCGCTCATCGGCGCTTTTCTGGCCGTGACCGGGCTGGGCTTCACCATTGGTATGCTCTCCTGCTTTTTGAGCTACGCAAACCAGTACACGAAGCCGTTTAACGAGATTTCCGGCGTTATCACCGAGCTTCAGAACGCGCTCGCCTGCGCAAACCGCCTGCTTGAATTCCTCGACAGCGAAGAAATGTCTGCTGACCCCGAACTGCTGCCGGAGCACAGCGAGACCGCAAAGGGACAGGTCACGTTCGATAACGTTTGCTTCTCCTATACAAAAGACCGCCCGCTCATCCGCAATTTCAGCTTGGATGTACCGGCAGGCTGCCGCGTCGCCATTGTAGGCCCGACGGGCTGCGGCAAAACGACGATGATCAATCTTCTCATGCGCTTCTACGACCCGGACAGCGGCAGCATCAGCGTGGACGGCACGAATACGCAGACGATCCCGCGCCGCGCACTGCGCCGTAACTTCGGCATGGTCCTGCAGGAAACATGGCTGAAAACCGGCACTGTGCTCGATAACATCCGCATGGGCCGCCCGGACGCTTCCGAAGAAGACGTTATCGCCGCCGCAAAAGCCGCGCACGCACATAGTTTTATTGAACAGCTGCCGAACGGCTACTATACGCAGATTGGCGAAGACGGCGGCAGCCTTTCCGCCGGACAGAAACAGCTTTTGTGCATCTCGCGCATCATGCTGACGCTGCCTCCTATGCTGATTCTGGACGAAGCGACATCTTCCATCGATACACGTACCGAGCTGCGCATTCAGCGCGCGTTTTTAAAGCTGATGCGCGGACGCACCTCGTTCGTCGTCGCACACCGCTTGTCGACCATCAAGGAATCTGATGTTATTCTCGTCATGCGCGACGGCAACATCGTAGAGCAGGGCGACCATGAATCTCTGCTTGCGAAAAACGGCTTCTACGCCGAGCTGTACCGCAGCCAGTTTACGGATGAGGAACAGCCGGTGGGTTAACGCACAAAAATGCAGCCTTCTCTATTCGAGAGAGCTGCATTTTTCATTTTCTGCCATACCGCACAAAGCTGCGTTCTGCACTTTGTGCGGTATTTTTTGAATATCAATATAGTGGAAGTTTTAGTCAATGCGTTTGAGGAAATCAAACGGCAAAACGATTATGATAAAGATACAGGCGAACCTTGCCCGGACTGCGCATGCGCAAACTGCGTGCGGAACGCCTTCGGTGCACAGCCGTAGCGCTCCGTAAATAAGCGGTAAAACCGGCTTAAGCTGTTAAAGCCGCATGCACCGCAGATTTCAATGACGGGCATGTCCCCCTGCAAAAGCAGCTGCGCCGCCAAAGACAATCGCTTGCCGTTGATGTACTCCGTCGGCGTCATGCCGATGTAGCGGCGAAACGACCGCGTAAGGTGCTCCTGCGACATATTTGCAAGCGTCAAAAGACACGGAAGACCTGCGGTGTAATTTTCGCGCCGCTCCATTTTTTCAAGCAGCTCCGAAAACCACGCAGGCAAAATCGCTTCCGGCGCGGGTGCTGTAAGAAACAGCTGCACCAAATACGGAAACAGGCTTAAAATGTAGCGGCACGCCGTTTCGTTATCGGCAAAGCGGTTCGTGTTCAAAAGCTTTTCCTGCACATCCGTTAAGGTGTGGCCGGAAAGCACACAATGTAACGGCAGCTCCGGCGTATCAAATATGGCGCGGTCAAGCTGCAAATAATCGCACAAGCGCTCAAACACCGTGCACGGAATGCCGATATCGAGCAACTCGAAATCCGCGTTGTTGAAAAAATCATAGCGGTGCACGTCCCTCGGGCGCATCAAAACGAACGAGCCCTCGGAAAGCAGCTGCGAGCGTCCATTCACGGCGTGGATGGCCCCGCCGTGCGAAACGAGAAACAGCTCGTAAAAATCATGCGTGTGAATTTTATACGTCGCCGGCACACCGCACTGGTGCAGAACGCGCGCACCCTCACCGGTGTGCAGATTTTCTTCGGAAAAATGCAGAAGTTCAACGTCGCTCATTTCGGTTCCCCCTTTCTTCTGCTATTATAACGCGTCAAAAAAACGGAATCAAGAAATTTCAATTCTAACTTTGGGAGGATAACGGTATGTTCAAGACCGATGTTCAAAAACTGCGCAACGCGCTGGAATTCACGCGCGTTTACAAAGAGAACGCACACGACATTTACCTGCGTGAAGCCGCCTGCATGGATTTTCAGCTCCGTCATATCTTAGTGCCGATGGATGAAAACGACGGCATCGCGGGCCGCTATGAGCACGACTTTGTGGGCTTTTCCTCGCAGGTCGGCGGCATTTACACGTATTACTTTAACGAGCATGAATTTTTGAACGCATACATGGCTTGTAAGCAAAACGGTGAGATCACCGCTGCGGAGGACTACGCTTTGCAGGCTGTGCAGGCCTATTGGCAAGAGGAAAACACCGCGCGCAAGGTTGAATTGGAATTTTCGAAGCGCTACGGCTATGTGCCGCCGAAAGCTTTTGCCGGTGCGGGCGTGGGCAACTGCGACTGCCGCGTGGCAGGTACAAACCTCGATTTTGAAAAGCTCATCCGTCTCGGCTTTGACGGGCTCGATCAGGAGATCGACCGCGCGGCGGAAGTGAACGGCGCGTCTTCGTTCTACACAGCTTTAAAGCTGTGGATTGAAAGCCTGCGCGGCGCATGCGAGCGTTACCGCGAACAGGCATTGGAGCTTGCCGAAAAAGCAGAGACCGAAGAAGCCAAAACGCGCTTTACAAAGCTTGCCGAAGCACTTTTAAACATTCAGCACAGCACACCGAAGACGTTCCTTGAGGGCGTGCAGCTGATGTGGATCTACGCTGTCAGCAGCGACATTATGAATTACAGCCGCATGGACGATTACCTTGGGCCGCTCTATGCCGCGGATATCGACGCGGGGCGCATCACGGAAGAAGAAGCCGTGCAGACCGTGCTGTATCTCTATAAGCACTTTAAAGAGATTAACAAGATCCATGACTGCCGCGTAATCATCGGCGGCGTGGGCAGAAAGCACCGGAAGGAAGCCGACCGCCTCGCCATCGTCATCATGGAAGCTTCCCGCCGCTTCCGCGAGACTGTGCCGCAGCTCACCCTGCGCTATTACAGCAACATGGACGAGACCGTTTTCCGCAAGGCGATGGACGTGAATGCGGAGGGCACCACGTTCCCGATTATTTACTCCGATGAGACGAATGTACCGGCTGTGGAAAAGGTCTTTGGCGTTTCGCATGAGGAAGCCGAGCAATATGTGCCGTTCGGCTGCGGCGAATACGTCATGGTCGGTTACAGCGTAGGCACACCGAACAACGGCATCAACGCGCTGAAAGCGCTGGAAATTGCGCTGCACAACGGCCTTGATTTCTACCAGAACGTTCCCTGCGGCGAAAAGACCGGCGACCCGGCGCAGTTTGATACCTTTGAAAAGCTGTATGACGCCGTGCTTGCACAGCTCAAGCCGACCATTGACCGCTTTGCTGTACACAAATACCTCAACTATAAAATTGCGGGCGAAAACGCGCCGTATCTGCACCTCAGCCTGCTTTTGAACGACTGCATCGCGCGCGGCAAGGCTACGTTTGAAGGCGGCGTGCGTTACCTGAATGCTTCCAGCGAAATGTTCGGCATCATCAGCTGTGCAGACAGCCTGACGGCCATTAAAACGCTCGTTTACGACGAGAAGAAGCTCACTTTGCCGGAGCTCATCGATGTGCTGGATCACGATTTTGAGGGGCACGACGATATTCGCCGCATGTGCCTTTCCGCACCGAAATACGGCAACGACGACGACACGGCTGACGACATCGCAACGCGCCTTTTCACCGATATTGCCGACCTTACCATGGCGGCAGGTAAAGCTGCGGGGCTTGACCACTACAATATTGTCAGCGTCAACAATTCCATGAGCGCAGAATGGGGCAACTTCTGTGCGGCGTCTGCCTGCGGCAGAAAGGCCGGCAGCCCCATGGCAAACGCCAACGGCGCTTCCATCGGCGCAGATAAGTGCGGCATTACGGCGCTGCTCAACTCCATGTCGAAGTTTGACAATACAAAGCACGTGGGTGTTATCAACAATGTGCGCTTTACAAAGGAGCTCTTCAAAGGCTCTATGGATAAAGTAGAAGCCGTCTTGAAGGCGTTTTACGACAACGACGGCGTGCAGACGAACCTGTGCGTCATCGGCAAGGATGACCTTGAAAACGCCATGGTGCACCCGGAAAACTACCAGAACCTCCTCGTGCGTATCGGCGGCTTCTCCGCGAGATTCGTTACGCTGAATCCTGTTGTGCAGCGCGAGATTATTGAGCGTACGACCTACGGCGCGTAAGCGGAGGCCGATATGCGGGATCTTATTTTTGATATTCAACGTTTTTGCGTGTATGACGGGCCGGGCATTCGCACCACCGTGTTTTTCAAAGGGTGCAACATGCACTGTGCGTGGTGCCACAATCCGGAAAGCTTTTCAACCGATGCCGAGCTCTTGTTTCGCCACGAAAAATGCACGTCCTGCGGGGCATGCACTGCGGTATGTCCGAACGGAGCGCATGAAATAAAAGCAGACGGCACACATGTTTTTGACCGTGCAAAATGCGCGGCGTGCGGCAAATGTGCCGAAGTATGTCCGAACGATGTCCTGGAGCTTTCCGGGCGCGAAATGACGGTGGAAGCCGTGATGAAGCAGATCGATAAGGACGCAAAATATTACCACTCGTCAAAAGGCGGCGTCACCTTTTCGGGCGGCGAGGCTTCTTTGCACTTTGAACTCCTGAAAAAGCTGCTTACAGCCTGCCGCGAAAAAGGGTACCACACCGCGCTGGAGACAAACGGGTTGATCTCTGCCGCACATTTAAAAGAACTGATACCGCTCACCGATCTTTTTCTGTTCGATTTTAAGCATAGCGACCCCGATGCCCTCAAAAAATGGGCAGGCGCGCCGCTTGCGCCGATCCTCGAGTCCCTGGCAGCCCTTGAGGACGCGCATGCGCATGTGTGGTTGCGCTGCCCGGTCATTCCGGGCGTGAACGACACGGACGCGCACTTTGAGGCGATTTGTGCGCTCAAGCATCAATATACCTGTATTGAAAAGGCCGAGATCATGGCATACCATGACATCGGCAAAACGAAATGGGACGCGCTGGGGATACCGTATTCACTCGCCGCGCTGAAGACCGTTTCGCCGGAACAGAAACATATTTGGGAGACTAAAATAGCCGATTAGCGGCACTTTTGGGGATAAGAGAGGGAACGCTTCGTTCCCTCTCTTTGCTTTATCTCCCACATTTTTTCTAAACATTTGACAGATTTCCCGGAATATTGTATGCTATGGAAAACACCGCAAATTTTCCCTGCGGGACCACAAACATTAGGAGGTCACTTATGTTTTGTATATACTGCGGCGCCACCTTGCCGGAGGGCGCGAAAAAATGCACGCTCTGCGGCAACCCCGTTTTGCGCCCGCCGGAAGCCACTGCACAACCCGTAAGCGAACCGGAGCCGGAAGCTGCCCCCGCACCGGAAACGCCCACGGAGCCTGCCGTGGAAGACATCTCCTCAAATTCGACAGAGAGCCTCTCCGAAGCGGAACCGACACCCGAAGCTGAAGATGCCCCTTCAAACAGTCCGGACGGCGAAGATATTTGCAGCCATTCCCCGATGGACTTCACGGAGGATATTTCCTCCGGCGATGCGCTCGGCGACAAACCCGAAAGCATGGAGCACGAGGGCACATTCACCGTTTCCCCCACCCCGGAGGAAATTTCAGGGCCGGAGCCGCGCGTGCAACCCATAGAATATACGTATAACGACGGCTACGCCTACGAGGAATACGACGAAAAGCCGAAGAAAAAGCGTTCTTTTAAATGGCTTTTCATCGTGCTACCCATTCTCATCGCCATCGGCGCTACAATCGGCGGCATTTTCTGGTGGTACAATGCACCCATGCAAAAGCTCACCCGCGCGCTTGACGCTTACGATTATTCCGCTGCGGCGCAGGTACTTCCCACGCTTTCAAAGGACGAACTCGCTTCGGTCTCCGACCAAATGCAGGAATATGCCCAGACGGTCATCGACCGATACAATAAGAGCGAAGCGGACTACGACAGCTCCTATGAGCTGCTCAACCGCCTGCAAAAGCTGTTCCCGAATGTGGGCCTTGACGATAAGCTCGATAGCCTTACGTCGCTCAAAGACTCCAAAGAGGCCTACAAAAACGGCAAGGACTTGCAGGCGCAGGGTGAGGACGGCCGCGCCATTACGGAATATCAAAAGGTCATCCATGCCGATGTGAACCATGACGACGCGCAGACGCAGATTCAGAACATCCGCACCGCGTACAAGGAAAAAGTATTGAGCGATGCGCAGAGCCGCGCGGATGAAAAGGATTTCCTCGGCGCAGAAGCCATTTTGATGAACAGCAGCGACATTCTCGGCGACGATGAGGACATCAAGGCCAAAATGGAGGAGCTTCAGGAAGCCGAACTCAACGACTACGTGGAAACGCTGCTCGGCACTGCCAAAACGCTTGCAGACAGCGGCGACCTGCCCGGCGCAGTGAACGTTTTGCAGGATGCCACGCGCAGCGACAAGCGCATTGACGCGCAGATCGTCACCTATAAAAACCAGTATAAGCAGAAAATTCTCGATGCCGCCGCAAAGCAGGCCGGTGAAAGCCGCTATTATGACGCGGTGGAAACGCTGCAAAACGCCGACGACATCCTCTCCGGCGACAGCGACATTGCGGCAAAAATCGAAGAATACAGGGCGCTTTACCCCGTTTCGCTGACAGATCTTTCCCCAAGCGGCGGCGAAGATTGCAGCCAGAACTGGACAGCCTATGACGCAAACGGCAATGCGTACAGCAACGGCCTTAACTTCTCGCTGTACCCTGTCATCGCAAAAACCGTCTACACCGAATACGCCCCGAACGGACAATATAAGCGCCTGACGGGAACATGGGTCGTGGAGGGCGATACCTCCGACGATTTTATCGGCACGGTTCGCATTTATGTGGACGGCCATTTGCAGTATGAAGTTTCCTCGCTCACGGTGAACAGCCCCGCAAGCGCGCTGAGCCTGAGCATTTCCGGCGCTTCCACCGTTCGCATTGAAGTGGAGGGCGCGTTTGCCTCGCTGCGTGCCGTCGGTTATCTGTACCTTGCAGATGCGAAATTTGAAAACTAAGCCGCTATAAAAAGAGATACCGCACAGGGTAAACTCACCTTGTGCGGTATTCTTTTGCGCAAAGCCTGCCGTGCGGTCTATGCACGTGCAGCTGATTCTTCCACAATACAGAAAAACTCTGTGGAAAACACAACGCGCATAAGAAACGGGATGTCCCTTTTTGGGGGACATCCCGTCTTACTTTGGCTTACGCCTTATGCTTTTGTTCCATCACGCGTTTGCTGCGTTCTCGTCTTCGTCGTTTTCGTCCTTCTTCTTTTTGCAGAGGACCATAACAACGACCTGTACCAGCGCGATTACAACATGGAGGATTGTCCACTTGTCGACGAAGATCATCGGCAGGGTCATGTCTTCGGTGAAGATGAAGACGATGATGGCAATCAGAGCCGGGATGATGCTGATGAGTCTCCAAAGGCCCTTCTTGTTCTTTTCGTACTCCATAACCTCTTTGCCGTTCTCATCGAGAACCACGTTGCCGTCTTCGTCTTCCAACGCCTTCTTTTTCTTGCCGATATAGCCGATGAGAAGGAGGATGGAAAGGAGGGTCGTCACGATGGTGAGAATCAGGTTGATGAGTGCCCAAGCGCCCGTGCCGAGACCTGCGAGCGGCGTTGCGTTATCTGCGATGTCTTCACCGTTTGCAAGCGGTGTTTCGTTATCATTGATCGTTTCGCCTATTTCGCCGTCATTATTTCCATCGCCTTTTCCGCCGTTATCGCTCGGCGCTGTGGAAGGTGTGGCAGTCGGTGTCGGGGTGGGTGTTGCAACCGTAGCCGGAACGACCGGAGCTACCGGCGCCGGAGTAGGTGTTGCCGGGTTCGGGTTCGGATTTGGAGCCGGTGTGGGGGTAGGCTCTTCTGTCGGAGCCGGAGTAGGTGTAGGCTCTTCTGTCGGAGCCGGTGTGCGGGTAGGCTCTTCTGTCGGAGCCGGAGTAGGTGTAGGCTCTTCTGTCGGAGCCGGAGTAGGTGTAGGCTCTTCTGTCGGAGCGGGTGTAGGTGTGGGCTCTTCTGTCGGAGCCGGTGTGGGTGTAGGCTCTTCTGTCGGAGCCGGTGTAGGCGTAGGCTCTTCTGTCGGAGCCGGTGTAGGTGTAGGCTCTTCCGACGGAATCGGGGTCGGCGTGGGATTTGCTTCCCAAACAGCCTTCAACACAACGTTCTTAGCCGGCATCGTGAACGCATCGTTCTCGATCGTAACCTCTTCGCTTCTCCACCCCGAGAACTTATAGCCTTCCTTGGTCGGATCTGCTTTTACCTTAACATCTTCGTTGTACTTCTTCGTGTACGTGTAGGTCGTGTCGTTTTCCCACTCGCCGCCGTCAAGATCATATGTCAGCGTGTAGGAGTTCGCTTCCCACTTTGCCGTCAGGGTGACATCCTTTGCAGGCATCGTGAAGGATTTACCATTGAGCGTAACATCTGTGGTAGTCCAACCTGTGAAGGTGTAGCCTTCTCTCGTCGGGTCTGCCTTTACCTCAACTTTTTCGTTGTACTTCTTCGTGTACGTGTAGGTCGTGTCGTTTTCCCACTCGCCGCCGTCAAGGTCATATGTCAGCGTGTAGGACTTTGCTTCCCACTTTGCTGTTAGAGCGACATCCTTTGCGGGCATAGCAAACTTGCCGTCTACTACTTCTACGTTTACACTATAATCCCAACCTGTGAAAGTGTAACCTTCCTTCGTCGGGTCTGCCTTTACCTCAACTTCTTCGTTGTACTTCTTCGTGTACGTGTAGGTCGTGTCGTTTTCCCACGCGCCGCCGTCAAGATCATACGTCAGCGTGTAAGACTTTGCTTCCCACTTCGCCGTCAAGGTGACGTCCTTTGCAGGCATAGCAAACTTGCCGTCTACTACTTCTACATCTACACTATAATCCCAACCTGTGAAAGTGTAACCTTCTCTCATCGGGTCTGCCTTTACCTCAACTTTTTCGTTAAACTTCTTCGTGTACGTGTAGGTCGTATCGTTTTCCCACTCGCCACCGTCAAGATCATACGTCAAAGTGTAGGACTTTGCTTCTTTCGTATACGTTGCTATATACGTTGCGTCTCCGGTAACCGTCTCAATCTTCGGTGTCCAGCCTGCAAACGTGTACGTGTACTCTGCATCTGCTTCTCTCGTCGGGTCTGCCGGAGCTTTCAGTTCTGTGCCATACGGGAC
>CAKUBN010000051.1 GCA_934643185.1 uncultured Eubacteriales bacterium | reverse complement strand
CTCCAAAATGAAATGTAGGTATTTTTGTCGCTTACCTTTAGATATTTCACCTGTCTACTTGACAAGGGGCATATCATTCTCTCTGTCGGCGGCTTCATTTACTACATGCGCGTGGAAAAAACCGGCGGGCATGTTCCGCTCAAAGAATACCCCATGGTGAGCATTTTGGTGCCCGCGCATAACGAAAGCATCGTCATTTCCCGCACCGTCCGCGCGCTTTTGAAGTTTGATTACCCCAAAGACCGTTACGAGATCATCGTCATCAACGATAACTCCACGGACGATACCGAAGAAAAATTGCAGGAGATTCAAAAAGAATTCCCCGACCGCCGCCTGATGGTCGTTTCCACCGATAACGTCGTGGGCGGCACCGGTAAATCGAACGCCCTGAATATCGGCTTCACGCTTTCCAAGGGCAGCGTCATCGCCATTTACGACGCCGATAACACCCCGGAGCCGCAGGCGCTGCGCATCCTTGTGGAAAACCTGATGGCAGACCCCAAGCGCGGCGCTGTCATCGGCAAATTCCGCACGCGCAACCGCAACGCTACCATTTTAACGCGCTTTGTCAACATTGAAACATTGGCGTACCAGTGCATGAACCAAGCGGGGCGCTACTTTTTCTTCAAGCTCTGCACCATTCCCGGCACGAACTACGTCATCCGCCGCAGCATCATTGAGGAGATCGGCGGCTGGGACCCGAAGGCGCTTTCCGAAGACACGGAGATCAGTTTTCGGCTGTACCGCATGGGCTACTACATTCAGCAAATGCCGCTTGCCGTCACTTGGGAGCAGGAACCGCACCTTCTGCCTGTTTGGTTCCGTCAGCGCACGCGCTGGGCAAAGGGCAACCTGTACGTCCTCGTCAAAAACTTCAAATACGCCTTTGACCCCCGCGCCGGAAAAATGCGGCTGGATGTCATTTATTACCTTTTCGTCTACCTTTTGATGCTTTCCGCCCTCGTCATTTCGGACGTGATCTTCTTCACCGGCATTTTGGGCTTTACGCACGTCACGCTCGGCGGATTTTCCACGCTGCTTTGGATCATGGCGATCCCTGTGTTCGTGGTGAACATCATGCTGACGCTTGTCACGGAGAAAAACGAATTCACACTGGAATCCGCACTTTTGGCGCTTTTAATGCTGTTCACGTACTCCAAGCTTTGGGTGTTCGTGGTCGCAAAAGCGCTTTGGATGAGCATTTCGGACACTGTAAACGGCAAGCAAGTCGTTTGGGATAAGACCGTCCGCTACGAAGAAAAGGCCACAGACGAGGCTGACAACGAAGAAATTGAAACGATGATCCACACCGGCCGCCGCAAAAAGTAAGCGTCCCGGTTTTCGCGAAAGGAGTACCGATATGAAACGATTGAAAAAAGCCGCCGCGGTATGTCTTTGCCTGCTGCTGATGAGCGGCGCCGCATCTGCCCTTGCAGATACAGTGACCCCGGAGCAGCAGGAGCAAGAAACAACGACCGCTTCGCAGGCGGAAAGCACGACCGATACCGCCCCGGAAACGGAAGACACCGTGCAGCGTACAACCAGCGAAGACCTGATGGACGCCGTGATGGAAACGAACCCGGAGGACGCCGCCGAGCCCATCACCGAAAAGCCGGAATATGAAGAAGCGCCGTATGTAAAAGCCTTCGGGTACAGCGAGGACGTTGTGTTCAGCGGCATTTTTGATACGGACCAGTTTTACTTTCGCATCCGCAATTACTGGAAAACGCAGTATGCCTACGCCCGCGTGCAGTTCACGCTGAGCCAGCTCATCGGCGACGGCCCCGCATCGCTTACGTTTTCCGTCAACAACACGCCCATTTATTCCTGCAAGGTCGATTACAACAACGGCCGCGAGCAGATCGTCTACGTGCCCATTCCGCTCGAAATGCTCCGAAGCGGCTACAACAGCTTCGGCGTTACGGGCTACGTGCGCATTTACGACGACGAAGGCTGCATAGACGACCTGACCGGCGCAAACTGGGTGCGCCTTGAAAAAAGCTCCTTTGTAGAGGTCGGCTACGACGTAACGGACCCGGAAAATAAGATCGCGCAGTACCCGTACCCGTTCCTCTCCACCACGGATGAAGACGGCAGCGAGACCGCCGTCATGACCTCCGATGCCGTAAATGAAAGCGAGCTTTCCGCCGCGCTTTTGCTCCGCGCAGACCTTTCAGCGGAAACGGATAAAAAAGATGACATCACGCTGACAACGGCCAAAAATGCCGCAAAATATTCAAAAAAGATCATCATAAGCCTGCTTGATAACCTTTCCGACACTTACCGTGCACAGCTGCCGCAGGACGCCGGCAATTTATCGGACCGCGCCGTCATCGTGAATTTCGGCAAAGGCGATGACCGCACAATGCTCATCGTTTCTGCAAACGGCGACTGCTTAACGGAAGCCGCGCGCCTGCTTGTGGATGACACCCGCGTGACGCAGGAAAGCGACACCACGGCGTATGTGGCAAAGGACGCTTCACAGCAAATGCTAGACGCCATTGCGTACAGCGATGAAAACGCCACCTACACGCTTTCCAGCCTTGCGGGCGGCGGCCTGAGCTATGTGGGCCCGTTCCACCAGAAGCAGACCGTTTACCTGCCGTTTTCCGGCGGCTATGTGCTTTCCGGCACCGGCAAGATCGACCTCACGTTCCGTTACAGTGAAAACCTCGATTTTGACCGCTCGCTCATCACCGTTTATTGGGGCGATACGCCCGTTGCAAGCAAAAAGCTGACGAAAGAGAATGCCGCCGGCGACACGATGAGCTTCTCGCTGCCGGCCGATGTCATCGGCGCGACGGCGGGCAGCATCCAGATCGTATTTGACTTAGAGCTGCCGGATCTTTTCTGCACGCCCCGCATGGACGAAATGCCGTGGGCATATGTGGCGGGCACGTCCACGTTCTATCTGCCCGTAGGCAAAACCGGCACGCTTTCGTTTGACGACCAGCCCGCGCCGTTTGAAATGAGCAACCGCTTCAACGAAGTCACGGTCGTCATTCCGGACAATATCAGCGAGACGGAGCTGAACACGCTCGGGCAGGTCACGGCGCTGTACGGCGTGAACATCAGCGCATACGGCAGCATTGAGACCGTGCGCGCAAAGGATTTCCACGGCGATACCACAGACCGCAACCTCATCGTGCTCGGCACGTATAACGACAACAGCCTTTTGCAGCAGTTAAACGACAGCCTCTCCTTTAAGTATACGGAAAACGGCAGCCGCTTTGCCGATAATGACAGCCAGCTTTTCTCTGCGGATTACGCCGCAAGGCTCGGCGTCATGCAGCTTCTGCCCTCTCCCTACGGAGAAGACCGCGCGCTGCTCGCCGTTTGTGCAATAGATGATGATTCCATGGCGCAGATCGAAAGCTATTTGCAGGAAGATGAAAACACATGGAAGCTTACGGATGACGCCGTGCTGTTTGATGCAGACGGCGAAATTCGCACCTATAAGCTTTTGAAAGAGGAAGAAAGCCGCACGCCGGATTTAAAGCAGTTTGTGGAAAACAATAAAGATACCGTTTTGTTCACGGTCATCGCCGTTGCCGCCATGCTGCTCCTGCTGCTTGCCGTCATCCTCATTCTCGTTCGCATCTATCTTGCACGCCGGAAGGAAAAGTGATCTGCATGAACCAAACGAAAAAAATCATGCTCGTGTTCGGCACACGGCCTGAGGCCATTAAAATGTGCCCGCTCGTTTTGGAGCTGAAAAGCCGCCCGGCGGTCTTTCAAACTGTCACCTGCGTCACCGGCCAGCACCGCGAGATGCTGCGGCAGGTGCTCGACAGCTTCCATGTAACGCCGGACTATGACCTTGACATCATGCAGCAGGGCCAAACGCTTTTTGACATTACAAGCCGCATTTTAAACGGCATGCGGGAGATTTACGCCAAGGAAAAGCCGGATATCGTGCTTGTGCACGGCGATACCTCCACGGCGTTTGCGGCCGGGCTTGCCGCGTTTTACATGCAGATTCCCGTAGGCCACGTGGAGGCCGGTCTGCGCACCTACAATATTGATGCGCCGTACCCCGAGGAATTCAACCGCCAGGCGGTGGATTCCTTTTCCAAGTGGTTCTTTGCCCCAACGGAAGACGCGCGACAGGCGCTGCTGCGCGAAAATAAGGACGAAAGCCGTATTTTCGTCACCGGCAACACCTCCATTGACGCTTTAAAGGAGACCGTGCGGGCAGATTACACCCACCCGGCGCTTGATTGGGCGCGCGAAAACGGCTCGCGCTTCGTTTTGCTCACCGCCCACCGGCGCGAAAATCTCGGAGAGCCGCTGCTCGGCATTTTCCGCGGCATTCACCGTGTGCTTGCAGAGCACCCCGAGGTGCGCGTGCTGTACCCCATCCACAAAAACCCGCAGGTACGCAAAGCCGCCGAGGCAGTCTTCGGCAACGAATCCCACCTGCGCCTCATTGAGCCGCTGGATGTTCTGGATTTTCACAACTTCATGGCGGCAGCCGATTTGATTCTCACGGACAGCGGCGGCATTCAGGAGGAAGCCCCTGCGCTCGGCAAGCCCGTGCTTGTCCTGCGCGATACGACCGAGCGCCCCGAAGGCGTAGCAGCCGGCACATTAAAACTTGTCGGCACCAAAGAAGACGACGTATACCGCGCGTTTTCTGCGCTTCTAAACGACCCCGCAGAATACCGGCGCATGAGCGGCGCGTGCAACCCCTATGGCAACGGCACCGCCAGCCGCCAGATCGCGGATATTCTGCAAAAAGCATTTTTGCGTGAAAAGGAGTGAGCGCCGTGCACCCAAAACGCAAACGAACACAACAAAATGCGGCGGCCGGCGGCATTGCACTGCTTGTGCTGCTTGCCGGCCTTTTACTGCTTTTCGGCACGCCCCGGCCCGGCATGCTGGATACCGGCCAATATGACCTCATTTTGCCGCAGCTTGGCCTTTCGCGCGGCGACGTTTACACGCAGGCCGAATATTACACCCGGCCAAACGAGCTTTTTGCCATAGACAGCATGCCGTGGAGCGGGCTTTTGCAGGTCACGTCTGCGCCCGCGCTCGTTTATCCCGCGTCGCTCGTCAGCGCCGTGTGCGGCCTTTTCGGGCAGTCGTTTTCTACGGTGTGCCTTGCCGTTTTGCTGCTTTTGCTGCTTTCCGCCGCCATTTTCGTGCTGACAAAATCGCTTTATGCGCTTTTTGGCGGGCTTGGCATGTTTTTCGGCGGCATTTACAGCGCGGGTATTCCTGTGCGGCAACTACCTTTTGTATTTGAATTCGCTTTACCCCACAGCTATGTTTCTTGTGGCGCTGACGGCTTTTGCCGCCGCTGTTTTCCGCGGATGGGCGCTTTTGCGTCAGCCAGAAACACACGGCGTGTCCGTCTGGCTGCCTGCGGCGCTTTGCAGCCTGCTTTTGCTGACCGCCTCGGAGTTCTCCATCGTGCTTTTGCTGCCGGTGGTCATCTCCGTCGCAGTGCTCGGTTTTCGCACTGCAAAGCGCAGCCCCCGCTTTGCATGTCGCACCGCCTGCGTGGTGCTCGCCGTTTTGGCGCTCACGTTCTGCTCCGTGCGCTTCACCGCGCAAAACGCGCAGGAATTCAACAAAACGAACCTCTACCACAGCTTTTTTGACGGCGTTCTGCTCGCCGCGGATGACCCTGAGCAGGTGCTCACCGATTTTGACATGGACACAGGCCTTACAGCGGACATTGGCAAATCCGCCTATTTAAGCGAGGACGCGTATTACATCTCGCCAAACGGCGACCGCGCGAATGAGATTTTCGACCACCTCAGCTACACGCATATCGTAACATATTACGCTTCACACCCCGCTGCGCTGCTGCGCCTTACTGGGCAAATTCTGCCGCAGGCCGGGCATGTCGATACCGCCCGCTGCGTTGCGGTGGACGACGCTTCCCCTTTGACGCGCGCGGATTATTGGGACCTGCTGCGCCGCTTCCTCTTTGAAACGCCCGCGGCTTTCGCGGTGCTTTCTTTGACCTGCGTGCTGCTGGGCGTTCTCTGCCTTTTGCGCAGGCATCCCGGCCTTATGGCCCTGCTGTGGCTGCTGCCGCTTTCCGGCTGGCTGCTGCTGTTTGCGGCGCTCGTTTCCGGCGGCACGGCGGGCATAGAAGAAAACCGCATCCCGTTTCAGCTTTTCTGCGACCTTCAAGTGTGCGCGGTTCTTACCTTTGCCGCTTTCGGCATACAAAGCGCCGTGCGCTGCATTGCGTATTCGCCGCTCAGCGCGCGCAAAACGCCGGAGCCGATTTTTGAAAAAGAACCGTATGCCCCGCTGCCGCTTGCGCAGTCCACTCGTTTCACGCGCGTGCAAAGCGCAATCAAGGATATTCTTGCAGACTCTAAGCGGTTTGCGCTCGCCTCTGCACTCGTTTGCCTGCTTGTAATGACGTCTGTTTTGTTCTTCCCGCGCATCGGCGCGTATAATAACGGCGACTTTGGCCGCATGATGGACGCCATGGGGCTCGTTTACACGCCGGAGGATTACTTTGACCCCGCCGTGCAGTATGAAAAAGTCATTGAAAACTACGATTATCTGGAGCCCTACGACTGGACGCGCATCCGCCCCGGCAATATGGAGCTGACCCAAAGCTGGATCTCTGCCGGCATGCACATGCTGTACGACCTTGCCGGCGTGCCGTTCTCCACGGCGACCTTGGCGGTGTTCCACCTCATTTTGCTCACGCTGTGCATATATCGGCTATCGCTTGCCGCACACAGACATTTTGGCAAAAATCCTGCGCTTTTCGGCGTTGTCTTATATCTCGTTCTGTTCTGCGGCAGCTACAACCTTGGCTGGCTGAATTCCCTGTTCGGCGAAGGCATCGCGTTCATCGGGCTGATGTGCGTTTTGGCTTCAAGCGTGCAGGTCATCGACAGTGGAACGAAAGCTTCCCGCCGCTTCGGGCTTTTCATGCTCGCGCTTGCATCTGCGTACCTTGCCTGCGCAAAGGCGCAGTACGCCGTGCTTGCACCCGTTCTGCTCATCTGGTGGATAGTATTAGCCGTTTCGACCTCCTCCGGGCTGAAGGCGCGCCTTTTGAATCTTGCGGCAGCCGCCGTTGTGATCAGCTTCATCGGCGTGTGCTGCGTGGGCGTTTATACGCACAACGAATCCATTTCTTCGCAGGACACCTTATACAGCGGCCTGATGAACGGCATTTTGCTGTATGCCGATGACCCCGAGGAGGCGCTTACGGAGCTTGGGCTTGACCCCGCCCTTGCCGCCGATGCGGGCAAGCACCCGTATCTTTCCAAAGACGAGTATTACTGCCCGCCGCGTACCGAAATGGCGGAAGAGATGATTTACAGCAGGGTCAGCTCTACGGATTATCTATTCTGGTATCTGCGCCACCCCAAAGCGTTTTGGGCGCTGTTGAACGACACGGCGGAAGCCTCCGCCGAAGACATGCCGAACTTTAATATGTACATCGGCGAATACAACAATGTGCCGCACCGCACCGTGCACAAGTTCGACCTTTGGGCGCAGATCCGCCCGAGCCTCACCCCGCACCGCTTTGCGCTGTACATTCTCATTTTCGGTGCATCCACGGTTTTTGCACTCGTGATGATCTTCCGCCGCAAAACGCCGAAGGCGAAAAAGCTTTTTGCCGGGCTGCTTTTGGTTTTGATGGCACTTGGTGCGCTGCAATACCCGCTGCCGATGGTCGGCAACGGACATTCTGACCCAATTAAACAGCTTTATTTATTCCGAGAAGTTTACGATATGGTATTTTTACTGCTTTCCGTCTGGTTTGTTTTCCACTTGTTTCCGTGGCTGCGTGGAAAACTGTGGACAGTATGGAGCGGAAAGCGGAAACGAAAGGAGCGTGTTCAAAATGCAGGCGCGTAAAACATGGTTTGCCGGTCTGTGCATCTTTTTATATCTATGCGGAAGCGCCTACACGCTGCTCAGCGGCATTGCAACGCTGGGTGAGGGACGCGAATACCCGTATTTGTACCCGGCGCTCGTCATTTTGATCGTCTGCGCCGTGCTGCTCGCTGCAGTTCTTCTCTCCTGCGTCTGCGCACGGTTGCAGCTTGTAAGCCGCGCGGCAAAGCACCCGCTTTTAATGACCGCGTTGGAATGGGGCGCAGCCGCCGCCATTCTGCTTGCGTCGTTTACCGTGCGCGTCCTCTATGTGCAGAACTTCCCCATGCAGCCGGAATCCGACTACAAAACGTACTATGAGATCGCACAGCTCATCAACAAAGATACACTTTTGGTCGATGGCCCGGGCTACTGCGAATACGTTTCCATGTTCCCGCACGTTTACGGGTACAGCTACGTGCTCGCCATTGTACTGCGGCTGTTCGGCACATCGGTTTGGGTGGGACAGGTCTTCAACATCGTCTGCGCCGTGCTCACCTGCTTTTTCGTCTGGCGCTGCGCCGTGCTGCTTGCGGGCCGCGCTTCCGGGCTCATCGCCCTTTTGATGACCGCCTTTTGGCCGTCTCAGATCCTCTACAACAACTTTCTTGCAGCAGAATACCTCTTTTCGCTGATGCTGTTTTTCTGTCTGTGGCTTTTCCTGCGCCTTGTGCACACGGATATCCGCAGCGGGCAGCCGCAGGGACGGTTATTCTGCGGGCACATTCTGCTCGGCGTTTTGATCGGCCTTACGTCCGCCATTCGCCCTATGGCAATGCTGCTGCTCATCTCGGTGCTGCTCTACCTCATCCCAAGCCGCACCGCGCTGCCGATCCGCCCGCAGAACGATCTGCCCGTGACGGCGCGCGCCATGAGCCGCGGGTGGATCCGTGCTTTGCTCATTCTTGTCTCGTTCCTCCTCACCACGGGCATCACAAGCAAAAGCATCTCCTTTGCCGTTGACCGCGATATTGCAGGCGGCAGCGCCTCGTTCGGCTACAACATGCTCGTCGGCCTGAACCAGGATTCCTACGGCGGTTGGAACCAGGACGATGCCGATTACCTGTATAACGCGCTCGAGGAATCCGGCAGCGCCGAAGAAGCACAGCTTGCCTGCCGCGACCTTGCCATGGAGCGTTTAAAAACGCCGGTGCCGAACCTTTTAAATCTCTTTTTCCATAAATATAACGTACTCTGGGCAAACGATGACTACGGCTCCACATGGAATCTGCTGTTTATGGGTCAGCAAAACACGCTGACAGCAGAGCGGCAGGATTTCCTATACACCATGCGCGATGTCAATAACCTCTATTATATGACGGCTGTGGCGCTTTCTGCGCTGGGCGCGGTGTTCCTCATCCGCCGCCGCGGCACGTGGGCGTATGTGCCCATTACGGTTTTCCTCGGCACGGTCGCCATGCACCTTTTAGTGGAAAACCAAAACCGCTACCATTTTCACGCGCTGTATCTTTTTGTGCTGCTTTCGGCGGTGGCGCTGCACATTCTTTATGAAACTTGCGAGGATCACCTTGTGCGCGGACAGGCGGACCGCACGCAGAAGCGATTGCTGAAAGAAGCCGAAGACAACGCTTATCGCCGCATTGAAGAGGCGGAAAACTACGCACAGCAAAAGAGCGAGCAAAGCATGCAAAGCCAGTTTGACATGGCTTCCGCACTGCGCGAGGGGCATATCCGCGTTTCCGTTTCAAAAGCCGTTGAGGACGACAAGACGGCAGACGCGAACGACGATACGCCGTCCACGCCGTAAGGGAGGCCGCCATGTCCAAGCTGGAACGATTACAAAAATACCTCATCGCGCTCATTTTGCTCCTTGTGCTCGTCATTGCGGGCGCTGTGCTGCTTTTGCTGCGCCAAAACGACACGGGTACAGCCATTGAGATCCCCGTTGCGTCCGATGCGGACGAGCTGACGGAAGTAAAATGGTATTACCCCGACCACGTAGTTTTAAACGAGCCGCTGACCGAACTGCCGTTTCAAACGCCGGACGGCGAAGAAACTGCGCTTTCCGCACACCTTGGCGATGATCTGACGCTTGCCATGTACTGGGGCAGCTGGTGCAGCTATTGCGAAGCGCAGATCGATCTGCTTTTGCCGCTTGCCGATACCTTGGAGCAAAACGGCGTTAAGGTGCTGCTCCTCGACAAAATGGATCCGCAAAAGGAAAGCGTAGACGCCGCAAAGGCGGCCATTGCGGAGAAAAACATCCCGTTTGACTGGATCATCGACAGCGACCTTTCCGTTTATGACGCGCTCGGCATGCACATCATCCCGACGACGTTCCTCTTAGACCGCGACGGCAACGTGCTTTTCTGCACCGCCGGGGTGATCGAGAGCGAAGCAGAGCTCAATGCTATGCTGGACTACGCCCGGTACGGCGCGGCCGCCGACACGGAGGCGTTCGTCGAAAACAACCTCACAACGGCAGACGGCGGCGTGCAGATGCACGTAAACGCAGATAGTGCCGCTTCCCCAAGCGGACAGGACGTGCTTTCGGAAAGCCAGGGGCTCATCATGGAATACGCCGCGCTGACCGAAAACGACGCGCTTTTCCGCTCCGCTTACGGCTACGTACAGAAAAAGCTCGACGTAAACGGGCTTATGCGCTGGTACGGCACGGAAAACGGACAGCCCGCGCAGGTGAACGCCCTGCTCGATGACCTGCGTGTGCTGCGGGCGCTTTCCATGCAGAACGACCGCACCGGCGAATACGAGTTTGCGGTTCAAGACCGTGCAAAGGCGATCGCGAACGGCAATTTCGACGAAGACGGAAACCTTGTGGACTTTTATACGTTTGAAGACGGCAGCAAAGCACACCGCCTGACGATGTGCTACACCGACTGGCAGGCGCTCGACATTCTGGTGCAGAATGTGCCGGAGCGCGCCGAAAGCGTTGCCGCCGCACAGGAAACGGTGGACGGCGCGTACCTTGGGGATGATTTCCCGTTCTACGCCAATTACTACGATTATGAAACGCAAAGCTACGACGAAAGTTCGCTCAATATGGCGGAAGCCATGCTGACGCTGCTGCATCAGGCGAAAGCTGGGCGCTTGCCGGAGGCTTCGCTGCGCTGGCTGCACACGCAGCTTGCGGGCAACGGCGTTTGGGCGCGCTATGATATACACGGCAATGTCCTTTCAAACGGCCGCTACCAATCTGCCGCCGTTTACGCCATCATCGGGCAGATCGCCATTGCATGCGGCGACGAAGAGCTGCTGACGCAGGCCACCGCCCGCATGGAAAGCTTCCGCTGTTTTGAAAAGGGCAGCGGCTTAAACGGCGCGTTTGCCGAAACGCTCAGCGGCGCCGCGTCGTTCGACCAGTGCATGGCGCTCGTTTTATACGCCGAGGCCGATGCGATGAACCAACCGTAAAGGAGAACTCTATGCTGTTTAATTCACTGAAATTTCTGCTGTTTTTCCCAGCGGCAGTTCTGATCTATTACCTTGTCCCGCCGCGGGCGCGGCACGTTTGGCTCACGCTTGTCAGCTACTTCTTTTACATGTGCTTTGCGCCGCAATACGGTATTTTGCTGTTCGGTGTGACCGTTATCACCTATTTTGCGGGGCGCGGCATAGAGCGCGCACGCCGCCCAAAAAGCGACACAGCACCCGTAAAGGAGAAAGCCGGGCGCGGGTGGCTTTTGTTTGGGCTTTTCACCTGCCTTGGCGTTCTGTTCTTCTTTAAATACTTCAACTTCTTTGTGGGCGATGTTTCAAACGGCATTGCGGCGGTCTTCCCGGAGCTCGGTATCAACCCCCCCGCGCTGTCCATTGCGCAGCCGGTCGGCATTTCGTTCTATACGTTTCAGGCGCTCGGCTATACGTTCGACGTTTACAAAGGCAAATACTCCGCCGAGCACAATTTTCTGTACTATGCGGCATTCGTCTCGTTTTTCCCGCTGCTCTGCGCCGGGCCGATCGAGCGTGCACCGCACCTGCTGCCGCAGTTTCATGAGGTGCACCGCTTTGACCCGCACAAGATCAAGCGCGGCCTGCTTTTGATGCTGTGGGGCTATTTTCAGAAAATGGTCATCTCGGACCGCGCCGCGATTCTGGTTTCGCAGGTGTTCGGCAACTATGAGGGCTACGAGGGCTTTCAGCTCGTTTTGGCGGCCGTTTTGTTCGGCATGCAGATCTACGGCGATTTCGCAGGTTACTCCAACCTCGCCATCGGCGCGGCGGAGGTCATGGGCTTTGACGTGATGAAAAACTTCAACACGCCGTATTTTTCCCGCTCCGTCAGCGAATTCTGGCGGCGCTGGCACATTGCGCTTTCGAGCTGGTTCCGCGATTATCTCTACTTCCCGCTCGGCGGCAGCCGCTGCAGCCGAGCGAAAAAATACCGCAACATCATGATCGTGTTCCTCGTCAGCGGCCTGTGGCACGGCGCGGGCTGGACATTCATCATCTGGGGCGGACTGAACGGCCTGTTCCAGGTCATCGGCCAGCAGACTGCGCCGCTGCGCGCCAAGGTCTGCAAGGCGCTGCACATCCGCACGGAATCGCTTGGGCACAAGCTTGTGCAGGTCGTCCTCACGTTCTGCCTTGTGGACTTTGCGTGGATCTTCTTCAACGCCTCGGATATCCGCGTTGCGTTTGAGTTTATCGCGCGCATGTTCACCACGCTGCGGCTCGATACGCTTTTTGGCGGCGCGTTGTTTAAGCTTGGGCTTTCCAGCATTGAGATGCACGTGCTCGTCGCCGCGCTTTTGGCGCAGCTTGCCGTAAGCATCTGCACCTATAAGGGCATTACGGTGCGCGACACCGTTTTAAAGCAGCATTTTATTTTGCAGGACATCGCCATTTTGCTCGGCATTTTCATTGTGCTGATCTTCGGCATTTACGGCCCGGCATACAATGCGGCAAACTTCATTTACATGCAATTCTAAGAAAAGGAGACGGGACAAAATGAAAAAACGCGTAAAGATCTTTCTGCGCACAGCGTTGTTTCTGGTGCTGTTCTGCGTATCCTTTTACATTGTGGACAAAACGCTCCAGTTCAAATATGACGACGGCGTAACGCCGATGGAGGACTTCTACACCTACCCGGACGACAGCATTGATGTCATCCTGCTCGGCAGCTCGCACCTTGGCGTCAACATCGACACCACGATTTTAAGCAATCAGTTCGGCATTGCAAGCTACAAGCTTTGGGGCTCTGTGCAGCCGATTTGGAATTCCTACCACAATCTTGTGGAAGCGCTGAAAACACAGCACCCGAAGGTCGTGGTTTTGGAAGCGCTCGGCCTTGTGCACGACACCGAGTATTACGGCTACGTAAATGCCGTGAAAAACACCATGGGCCTCAAATGGTCTAAAAACAAAGTGGATGCGATTTTTGCTTCCTATGAGCCGGGCGATGTAGAAAACGCTTTCTTCCCCATGGCGCAATACCACAGCCGTTATGCCGAGCTGACCGACGCCGATTTTTCCTACTATTTCTGGGAGCATCCTCAAAGCGAGCACAATACGCAAAATTGGAACGCCATCTGCCCCATGGGCGAGCCGTCCGAAACGACAGAAAAGCTCGCGCTCGGCGAAAAGCAGCTGACATACTTCAAAAAGATCAAGTATCTCTGCGATAAAAACAACATCCCCCTTGTGGTGCTCACCGCGCCGTATACCATCCCGGATGAAGAGCGCGCCCGTTTGAACACCGCAAACGAGATGCTGACCGAAGAGGGCATTGCGCAGCTTGACTGCCTGACAAACTACAAGGACTACGGAATCGACTTTGAAACAGATTTCGGCGACACCGCCGGCCACTTGAACAGCGCTGGCTGCGCAAAGCTTTCCGCCGCGCTCGGCGAATATCTGAAAGAGAATTACGATCTGCCCGACCGCACCGGCGACCCGCTGTTCTCTTACACGCTGCCGAGCGACGCGGCCTACGTGCTGGGCACGCCGTTTACCGGCAACGGCACGACCGATTTTGTCGACACCAAGCAGAATTTGTATTCCTCGAATAAGGATTTCACCATTTTCACCCGCTTCTCCACCACGTGCGAAAGCGACGAAAAGGTGCTGTTCTCCTGCTTCAGCGAAACAGAGCCGTTCCGCGGCCTGCTCGTCCGCTTTGCGGAGGACAACAAGCTGGACGTTGTGGTCGGCGACAACTACTACACAAAGGTCGATCTGCCGAATAAGCCGCAGGTGACGCTTGCCATCACCAAAAGCGGTGATCTGTACTCCGTTTACCTCGAGGGCGAGCTTGTGATGCAGTCCGAAAGCCCCTGTGAAAATTACAGCGGCTCGCTTTTGATCGGCGCAGAGCGCATGGCAAACAACACGCTCGGCCGCTTGAGCGCCGTTTCCATCGACAAGTTTGAGGTCTATAACGTCTCCAAAATGGGCAACGAAGCTTTGAAATGGACGGAAGAAAACAAGGTAACTCCAAGCCGCGAGGAGCAGCTCAGCGCGCTGAAAGCGCAGTATACCGGCATCACGCCGTATACGCTGTCGGAAAGCTTTACCGGAGACGGCACAAACTGCATCGACACCGGCGTGCAGCTGTACGCCGACCCAAACGCCAGCTGGCGTTTGACGGCCGACCTTGTATTCGGCGAAGAGGACGGCACGTATCTTTCCTGCTTTAACGAGGAGGAAAACGCCTACCGCGGCCTGCTTGTGCGCAAAACGCAAGACACGCTTTCCGTGCAGGTGGGCAACAGCACCATATTCAGCACGCTCATATACGAAAGCCGCCAAAATACGCTCGTCATCGAAAAGCGCGGTGCGGCGTATACCGTCACGCTGAACGGCGCGTCCATCGGCTCGACGGAAGACAGCTTATGCGAAGCGTACTACGGCTCGCTGCTCATTGACGCCGAGCGCGACTACGATTTGCAGCCGTTCCGCAACGCAAGCCTCACCGTTTCCGCCCTCACCGTGGAACCATTAGAATAACTCCCGGAACCTCAAAGCCACCGCTTTGGGGTTCCTTTTTATTTTGAAACATGGTATAGTTATCTTATCAAATAAAAGGAAATGTGGCTATTTACAAATGCCGCTCCCGGCGCTTATGGCAGAAAGGTAAAAACTATGGCTTCCAGTCTCATGCATTACGCGATCACGGATAAAATTTTGCAGTCGTTTCCCATGCACGACGGCGCGCGGCTGCGCTTTGGCGCGGTGCTGCCGGACGCTTCCGCAAACAAGCGAAAAACGCATTTTCGCATATACGATGAAGCACTCGATATTCGGCTCTACGATTTTGAAGCGTACCGCGCGCAGTTCGGTGTGCTGATGCAGAAGGATGACCTTTACCTCGGCTACTATCTGCACCTTATTGAGGATGCTTTGTACCGCAAAACGCTGTACGACACCTTCGGCTGGAACCCCTACACGCCGGAAAGCACCGCGCGCATGCACCACGATTACACGCTTTTAAACGGCCATTTCATTCAAAAATACAACATTCGGGATGACCTTGCCGTCCCGGAGAACTTCACGCAGGAGCCGATCTATGCTTTTGAGCCGTTTGATGCCGAGAGCCTGCTGCACTTTGTGCACGGAAACTTTGTCCCCGTGCCGGAAAGCACGCCGTACTTTTTCACGGCCGACATGGCGGATGCGTACATTGAGGACGCCGTCCGCCTCTGCACCGCAGAGCTCAACCGCTTTCACCGCGGCGAAACGCTTCTTTCTGCAAAAGACATAACCTGGTCGCCGCCGGGGAATAACAAGAACTTCTGAATAAAAGTAAAAAACACCCTCCCGCAGCCGGATGACCGACGCGGGAGGGCTTCTTGATTTCTCTTGGGATATGAAGAAATCCTTATACACACTTTAAAACGCGGTGTCGTTTCGACACCTGCTTTTGTATTTATTAGTATAGCATAAATTTTCGGTTTGTGTAGAAAATTGCAAAATCCGCTTGTTTCTGTGCAAAAATTTCACAAGGGACTTTGAAAAAGCCGATTTT
>CAKUBN010000050.1 GCA_934643185.1 uncultured Eubacteriales bacterium | reverse complement strand
TGAGAAGATGGAGAAGATCACCGGCAAGAAGTTCGGCGATCTGGAGAACCCCCTGCTGGTTTCCGTCCGTTCCGGTGCACGCGCATCCATGCCTGGCATGATGGATACCATCCTCAACCTCGGCCTCAACGAGGACGTTGTTGAAGTTATGGCTAAGAAGTCCGGCAACCCGCGCTGGGCTTATGACTGCTACAGAAGATTCATCCAGATGTATTCCGACGTCGTTATGGAAGTCGGCAAGAAGTACTTCGAGCAGCTTATCGACGAGATGAAGGCTAAGAAGGGCGTAACGCAGGACGTTGAGCTCACCGCTGACGACCTGAAGGAGCTCGCAAATCAGTTTAAGGCTGAGTATAAGGAAAAGATCGGCGAGGACTTCCCGTACGATCCGAAGGAACAGCTCATGGGCGCTATCAAGGCTGTTTTCCGTTCCTGGGACAACCCGCGTGCAAACGTCTATCGCCGCGACAACGACATCCCGTATTCCTGGGGTACCGCTGTTAACGTGCAGATGATGGCATTCGGCAACATGGGCGAGACCTCCGGTACCGGCGTTGCGTTTACCCGTAACCCGTCCACCGGTGAAAAGGTCCTCACCGGTGAGTTCCTCATGAACGCACAGGGCGAAGACGTTGTTGCTGGTGTTCGCACCCCGCAGCACATCGACCAGCTCAAGGAAGTCATGCCGGAAGTTTACGAGCAGTTCGTAAACATCTGCAACACCCTTGAAAATCACTACAGAGACATGCAGGACATGGAGTTCACCATCGAGGACAAGCACCTCTACATGCTCCAGACCCGTAACGGCAAGAGAACGCCGGCTGCTGCTCTGAAGATCGCTTGCGACCTCATCGACGAAGGCATGATCGACGAGAAGCAGGCTGTTCTCATGATCGAGCCGAGAAACCTCGACGCTCTGCTGCACCCGCAGTTCGACGTTAAGGCTCTTAAGGCTGCTACCCCGATCGCTAAGGCTCTGGCTGCATCTCCTGGCGCTGCTTGCGGCAAGATCGTCTTCACCGCTGAAGATGCAAAGGCTTGGAACGAAAAGGGCGAAAAGGTCGTCCTCGTTCGCCTTGAGACCTCCCCGGAGGACATCGAAGGCATGAAGGCTGCTCAGGGCATCCTCACCGTTCGCGGCGGCATGACCTCCCATGCTGCTGTTGTTGCACGCGGCATGGGCACCTGCTGTGTTTCCGGCTGCTCCGCTATCACCATGGACGAAGAGAACAAGAAGTTCGAGCTCGCTGGTAAGACCTACCACGAGGGCGACTGCATCTCCATCGATGGCTCCACCGGCAACATCTACGACGGCCTCATCCCGACCGTTCCGGCATCCGTTGATTCCGGCGACTTCGGCCGCATCATGGGCCTCGCTGACAAGTTCCGTCAGATGAAGGTTCGTACAAACGCTGATACCCCGCAGAACGCGATCGATGCAAAGCGCCTCGGCGCAGAAGGCATCGGCCTCTGCCGTACCGAGCACATGTTCTTCGATCCGGACAGAATCGCAGCTATCCGTGAGATGATCTGCGCTGACACCGTTGAGGGCAGAAAGGCTGCTCTTGCTAAGCTCGAGCCGATGCAGCAGGGCGACTTTGAGAAGCTTTACGAGACCATGGAAGGCGAGCCGGTCAACATCCGTTTCCTCGATCCGCCGCTGCATGAGTTCGTTCCGACCGAAGAAGCTGACATCGAGCTGCTGGCTAAGTCCACCGGCAAGACCGTCGAGCAGGTCAAGGCAATCATCGCTGGCCTCCACGAGTTCAACCCGATGATGGGTCACCGTGGCTGCCGTCTGGCTGTCACCTATCCGGAAATCGCAGAGATGCAGACCACCGCAGTTATCAAGGCTGCTCTGAATGTCTCCGCTAAGCACCCGGATTGGAACATCGTTCCGGAAATCATGATCCCGCTCGTTGGCGAAGTCAAGGAGCTCGCATATGTTAAGGGTGTTGTCACTGCAACGGCTGATAAGCTCATCGCAGAGGCAGGCTCCAACATGACCTACAAGGTCGGCACCATGATCGAGATCCCGAGAGCTGCTCTGACGGCTGACGAGATCGCGAAGGAAGCAGAGTACTTCTCCTTCGGTACGAACGACCTTACGCAGATGACCTTCGGCTTCAGCCGTGACGACGCAGGCAAGTTCCTCGGCGCTTACTACGATAAGAAGATCTATGAGAACGATCCGTTCGCAAAGCTCGACCAGGTTGGCGTAGGCAAGCTCGTTAAGATGGCTTGCGAGCTCGGTAAGTCCACCCGCCCGGACATCAAGCTTGGTATCTGCGGCGAGCACGGCGGCGACCCGACTTCCGTCGAGTTCTGCCACAACGTTGGCCTCACCTATGTTTCCTGCTCTCCGTTCCGTGTACCGATCGCTCGTCTTGCTGCTGCTCAGGCTGCTATCAAGAACCCGAGAAAGTAATTTCGGACATCGCTTGAAACTTAGCGTATCATAGCATAAAAAATACGGTCACAACGCCTCACCGCGCTGTGACCGTTATTTTTTTGCTCCGCTCCATTGAAATGTTGTCGTGTTTATCCATGAACATTTCAATGGAGCAGGCTCGATAAAAAGCTTGTAAAGCCCTCAAATTCCCGTTATAATGAAGCAAAGATGCAGCAAAAGGAGGCACTATCCATGAAAGAGCAGCTTGAAAATCAAATTATCGAAAGCATAAATTCTTGGACGGATACCGATATTTATGCCATTTCCCTTTATGTTGAAGATGATTTTGATAACCCCTGCAAGCCCACGGTGACGCTCGGCTATAATACCGAAGAACAGGTGCAGGCAGAGACTGATTCCGCGTCGGACGAAAACGAAGCCCGGTGGAACTATGCCTTTTGGCTTCAAAATGCGTTCTTCATTTTCGGAATAGACGAGACGGCGAAAACAGTGAAGAATTGGGTGCTCTCAAACGGGTTCCTGTATATGAACGACGAGGACGCTTTAAATGCTGGGGAGGAGTTGTCCGCGATCACCGAAGCGTTTGTCTCCGTGCTGATCGAGATCGTCCGCGATATCCATCGGCAGGGCATCCTGACCCGCAAGTTCGGCAAAGAGCTGCCGATCCTGATCCACGAGCTGGAATACTATGATACGATCGCCGAACAGAATATCGAAGCCAACGGCCAAGAACTCGTAAAAGACTTTGCAGATTGGTGCACCTGCGTTTGATTCCGCGCCGATTCTCCGGTAAACCTTTATTTAAAAAGCAAATCTATCCGCAACACAACATAACTCCCAAAAGTTTTGCGATTTTAAACCGCAAAACTTTTGCCATTTCTGTAAATTTTCTTTACTTTTCCTATTTAAAATTTCAATTTTCCCCCTCCCCAACACCCCCCGATTTCCACGCAAATTCTATGATTTTCTCCCGGAAAACTGAAAGTTTTCCTTGCAAAGTACGGGGTGTCAGTGTATAATTGTTTTATAGATGCGCTGGAATATGTAAAGCACTCCCGTGCTACAACGGAAAATCTTCAGATGTTATGTAGTGGTGGCAGTCAGCATAGAAAGCTGGCTGCCGCCTTTTGTGTTTTTCTCCGGCAAGGCAACCGTTCATCCCAAGGAGGGATACTGTATGAAAACAAAGAGAGTCCTAAGCCTGCTGCTCGCGCTCGCGTGCACCCTGTCCGTGTTCACCGCCTGCTCCGGCAAAACGGGTTCCGACGCCGAGGACGGCAAAACCGAAACCGGCACCGCCACGGCTACCGCCGGCGCAACGGCCGGCACAGAGCACGAGGCCCTCACCATGACCGCCATGGTGCCGTTCCGCAACCCCACGCACCTTGCGAACCTCGTGCACGAAAAATACCCGGAGATCAACATCGAGTTCATTCCGTACAGCGGCTATAACGGCACGGCGTATACGCAGATGCAGCTTGAAGCCGACGATATGCCGGATATCTACTTTGGCAGCATGTACACGCCCTCGGTCACAGATGTCAGCGATAGGCTCATCGACCTCTCTGCGTATCCGTTTACGGATAATTTCACCGACCAGCGCCTGCGCGAGGTCACGGATAACGGCTCCATCTATATGCTGCCGCTTTACTATTCCTGCCTCGCCATCACGTATAATAAAACGCTTCTCGAAGAACACGGCTGGACCTTGCCGAATTCCCTCGAGGAGCTCGAAGAACTCGCGCCCAAAGTGGAAGAAGCCGGGTGCGAGCTTGCCATCAGCCAGGTGCAGTTCCCGGGCTACGGCTTCCAGTATTTCTTCAACATTTTAAGCGCCGGCTACGTCAATACCACAGATGGCCGCAAGTGGCAGAACAGCTTCCTTGCCGGCGAGACGAATTTTGAGGATAACGAAGACCTCATGAACGAGATCAAGCTCCTGCAGCGCTGGCGCGACGTCGGTATGCTGGATTTCAGCGGCGACCCCGACAGCGATACAAACACGCGCGCCAAAATGGCAGAGGGCAACACGCTCTTCATGCTCGGCACGGTCGCAGCCTTTACGGAGGAAGAAACGACCGATGAGTTTGGCTACATGCCGTTCCTTTCCGAAGATGGCACAGAGAACACCTACATCGCAAACGTCACAAAGTTCGTCGGCCTCAATAAGCATCTGGAAGACGAGGGCAGCGAGCAGAAGCTCGAAGATGCCCTGCATGTCATGGAGGTCCTCTGCACGGTAGACGGCATGCGTTCGCTTACCGTCAACGAAAACGCGACCCACGATATTCTCGTGCCGCTCAAGGACTACGTCATTGATGAAGACAGCTACTATAAGCCCCTCGAGCAGGCGCTCAACGAGGGCTATGTCGCGCCGTATATCTACACCGGCTGGGAAGACATCGTCGTGCCCGTCGGCGAGAAAATGTTCTCCTTCATGAAGGGCGAGTGCGATATTGAAGATGTCGCCAAGGTGTTTGACGATAACCAGTATCTGCTTGACGATAACGCCGACCGCGTCTTCACCACCGTAACGGAAACGCTCAGCGTAGAAGACTGCGTGCAGCTTGTGGGCATCAGCTTTTCCAAGGCGTGCGGCGCAGACGCAGCGCTCGTTTCCACCAATAAGTGGTACGCGACCGATCAGGACATCGCCATGGATACCCGCGGCGTGCAGTGCCCGCTTTACGCCATGCCCATCCGAGATGAAGAGATCACCGCCATGCTGCCCACCGGCTGGACGGGCACCATCCAGACCGTCACGCTCACCGGCGCGCGCATCAACGAGCTTTTGGAGACCGGTTATGATAAATTCGACGACGGCATCCACCTGTTCCCGTATACGCTCGTCGCCCCGGACGGCTTCACGCTGGAAGACGATAAGACCTATACCATTGTCATCTGCGGCGCAAGCAGCGCCGTGCAGGAAGAGGGCAATATTCAGGATACCGGCATCGTCGGCCTCACGGTTGCAGAAGAGTATCTGAGCCAGTTTGAAACGCTTACCCCGGCCGATATCAAGTGGGACTGACGGAGGTTAAATGAAATACAGAATTCTCAGCTTGCTGCTCGCGGCATCCGTTGTTTTCACCCTGTTTTCCGGCTGCGGCAGTGCCGCGGCCCACACGGGGGGGCACGAGCCTATCACCATTCAGGGGAATAGAGGCAGTATGTCCACCTTTGTGGCGTATGTCCATGAAAAATACCCTGAAATCAATTTGGAGGTCGTGCCGTACAGCGGTGCCAACACATCGGCCTATTGGGACGCGCAGCTTGCTGCCGACGAAATGCCGGATATCTACATCAAAACAACATATGTGCCCGGTTACGAAGACCTAAGCGACCGCCTTGTCGATCTTTCCGGCTACGCGTTCACGGGCAATTACATCGAGCCCCAGATCCACAACGTAACGGTGGATGGCGCCGTGTATCTGCTGCCGCTCTACTACGTCTGCTTCGGCATCACGTATAATAAAACGCTGCTTGAAGAAAACGGCTGGGCGCTGCCGAATTCATTTGCAGAGCTCAAAACGCTCGCACCTAAGGTGGAAGCCGCCGGGTATGACTTGGCGCTTGCAGACATCGCCCTGCCCGGTCTCGGGTTCCAGTATCTTTTCAACATTTTAGATACGAACTTCTTAAACACCGTTGAAGGCCGCCTTTGGAAAAACGATTACCTCAGCGGCACAGAAAACGCCACCGGCTCCGCCGCATTCATGCAGGCCCTTTCCGCGCTGGATGCGTGGCGCGATGTCGGCATGCTGAACGATAACGGCGACCCGACCAGCGACGACGCCACACGCCAAAAGATGGCAGAGGGCAATACGCTGTTCCTGCTCGGCAGCAATACCGATTTCAGCAAAGACGAAACAACGGACGAATTCGGAATGATGCCGTATCTTTCCGAAGACGGCTCCGAAAACGTGTATATTTTGAACACGCAAAGCTACGTGGGGCTCAATAAGCATCTGCAGGATGAGGGCAATGCGCAAAAATTGGAAGATGCCCTGCATGTCTTGGAGCTGCTCGCTACCGTAGAAGGACTGGAAGCGTTCAGCCCCCGCAACGCAGCAACATCCCTGCTGCCGCTGAAAGAATATTCCGTCGCGGCAGACAGCCCCTATAAAGAAATAGAAGAAGCGCTCAATGACGGCGTTACTGCGCCGTTTGTGTACGCCGGCTGGGAAAACACGGTCGTGCCGATCGGCAACGAAGTGTTCGCCTATATGCGCGGCGAAAGCACCACAGCCGATATTGCAGCCTGCTTCGATGAAAGCCAGTCGCTTTTAAAGGACAGCGCCGCCATCACCACCGTGACGGAAACACTTTCCACCGCGGCCTGTGCAAAGCTCGTCGGCATCGCGTTTGCAAAAGCCGCAAATGCCGACCTCGCGCTGATTTCCGAAAATAAGTGGTATCCGCTGCCGGATAACGCAGATTTAAACCGAGAAGGCGTCAGCGGCGAGCTTTTCGCCCTGCCGGTCACGGATATGGAGCTCTGCTCCATCCTGCCCACAGGCTGGACGGGCACCGTCCAAACCGTCACGCTCACCGGCAAAGAGATCAGCGACCTCGCAAAAACCGGCTACGACCGCACCGGCGACGGCAATACGTACCCTTACGCGCTCGTCACGCCGGAAAATTTCACCCTCGAGGATGACAAAACCTACACGGTCGCCATCTGCGGCGTAACGGACGACGTAGCCGCAAAGGGCAATTTGACCGATACCGGCATCATCGGCATGGATGCCGCCAGAACGTACCTTTCACAATTTGAGACCTTGTCTGAAAAAGACATCATTTGGGAGTAAGAACGCGAATGAAAAAACCAAACCGTGAACACACCGCATCAAAAACCGGTATGCTCCACCCCACAGTTAAATACATCGGCATGATCGCGCTGCTGTTAGCGGTAAGCGTCGGTATTTTCACGCTGTTTTATACCCAGTATAACGACCATATCCTGTATGCCGAGCGTCTAAGCCAGATGCAGGACGTCACGGCGCAGCTCTTTTCGGGTCTTGAGGACGTCGTCGGCACGCAGTGGGGCACAGCAGACGTGCTCTGCAACTACGTAAAGGCTGAACAGCCGAAAAGTGAAGCGGAGCTGCAGGGGTTTATGAGCAAGCAGGCCGTGCTGAACGACCTCGACCCCGAGCGCGATAACCTCATCGCCGTGGATGACCGCGGCCGCTACTACACCGTAGACGGCGCAAAGGGCATCCTGCAGGAGCTCGATTATCTCTTAGATGAACCTGATCGTATCAGCTACGTCTCCAACACCGTCACCACGAATCGCACCAAAATGGTGTTCCTCGAACGGCTCGAAACGCCTATCGCGTTCGAGGACGGCGGCCAGCTGACCTACTACGGCTTCACCCGCGATATGACCGAGCTGGAACCGTACTTCGACTGCGCCGCCTACGAGGGCAGCAGCGGCGTGTACGTCATCGACCAAAACGGCCTCAAGCTGTTCAGCAGCCGTAGCAGCGGCACGGGCGAAAAAGCGCTCATTCAGGGTTACAATGTCTACCACGTGCTTGAAAACATGGAGTACCTGCACGGCAGCTCGTTCGATGCCACGCGTCTTGAGCTGCAGCAAAAAGGGCAGGCGTATTCCAACGCTGTCTTAAATAATGAAGAGTTCTTCTACTCCATGTATCACATGGAAAACGCCGAGTGGACGCTTGTGTTCCTCGTCAATGCCAACGCCGTTGCGGTCAATACGGTCGAGCTTGTCAATACGACAATGGCCATTGTTTTGATCTTCGCCGTGCTCATGGCAGCCGCCTGCGCCGCCTTCATTTTCCTCATGCAGCGCCGTCAGCAGAAAAAAGAGCTCGCCGCTGCGGCAGAAAATAACGCAAAGCTCGCCCACCTCAACAAAGAGCTGGAAGCGGCCAGCAAGGCGAAAAGCGAGTTCCTCGCCAACATGTCGCACGACATCCGCACCCCGATGAACGCCATCGTCGGCATCACGAACCTCATGGCGCGCGAGCCGGAGCTTTCCGACCACCTGCATACCTACATCACCAAGGTGCAGATGTCCAGCCACCACCTTTTAAGCCTCATCAACGACGTGCTCGATATGAGCAAGATCGAGTCGAGCGAGGTCACGCTCGACCGCGAGCCGGTCAGCTTCGCCGAGCTCATCGGGCAGATCGACAGCATCATCCGCTCTCAGACGAACGAGCGCGGCCAGACGTTCCGCATCCGCGTCCACACCGTCCGGCACGAGTACGTCATGTCCGACGGCGTGCGCCTGCGCCAGCTGCTCATCAACCTGCTCTCTAACGCCACAAAATATACGCAGATCGGCGGCGAGGTCATCCTCGACCTCGCAGAGCTCCCCTGCAATGAGCCCGGCCGCGCAAATTACCGCATTTCCGTCACCGATAACGGCTACGGCATGGAGCCGGAGTTCGTCGCCAAAATGTTCGAGCCCTTCACGCGCGAGGAAAGCTCCCTCACAAATAAGGTGCAGGGCACCGGCCTTGGCATGGCCATCGCCAAAAGCATCGTAGACCTCATGGGCGGCGAAATTTCGGTCGAAAGCGCCCCCGGCAAGGGCAGCCGTTTCGACGTCACGCTCACGTTCGACATTAACGAGGAAGTCGACCTCACCGTCAACGCCAAAGCCGTGCTGCTCCTTTCCGAAGACACCATACTGAACGATAACGTAAAAGCCTCCATGCAGGCCGCAAAAACCGAGCTTGTTACGGTCACCTCGCTCAGCGATGCCCTGCGCGAAATGGATGCCCGCGCGTTCGACCTCATCCTGCTCGGCGGCGTGCTGT
The DNA here is from genome assembly GCA_934643185.1 of uncultured Eubacteriales bacterium. Classification (GTDB taxonomy): domain Bacteria; phylum Bacillota; class Clostridia; order Oscillospirales; family Acutalibacteraceae; genus Hominenteromicrobium. Next base: position 7,646 of record CAKUBN010000050.1, on the reverse strand, counting down.
ATGACGCGGACCTTGCCGAAACGGTGCGCGCCCTGCGCGGCCGCGCCGCAAACGCCAAGCTCATTTTCTGCGTGGATTACGCGCAGTCCGAGCAGGCGGAAAGCGCCCTTGCAAATAGCGGCGCAGACGGCCTCATCCCGCGCCCGTTCTTCCTTTCAAACCTCATTCAGGCCGTCGAGCAGGCGCACGACAAGGCCGTTTTCCACACCGCAAACGAATCCGTTTTAAACGGCCTGCGCTTCCTCTGCGCCGAAGATAACGAGCTGAACGCCGAAATTCTTGAAGCTACCCTGACTATGGAAGGCGCGTCCTGCACCATCTGCCACAACGGTCAGGAGATCGTAGAACGCTTCAAAACCGTCAAGCCCGGTGAGTACGACGCCATTTTAATGGACGTGCAGATGCCGGTCATGAACGGTCTGGAGGCGACCCGCGCCATCCGTGCGGGCGAAAATCCGCTCGGCAAAACCATTCCCATCCTCGCCATGACGGCAAACGCGTTCTCCGAGGATATTCAGAACAGCTTTGCCGCCGGCATGGACGCCCACATCTCAAAGCCGCTTGAAATCCGCGTGCTGGAACGTGAAATGACGAGGTTCGTTACCCCCCCCGAGTTTGCGAAGCGTCGCCAGATTTATCTGAACGGCGGGGCGTCTCCGTATGAAACAAGCCGCATAAAAGGGGGAAAACAATGAGGAGTAAAGTTAAATTAACGGCACAGCGCAGCCTTGTGCTTTTTCTGGCTGTGCTGTGCTTTTGCTGCGCGCTGCCCATAAAGGCGCACGCCGCATACGATGCCGCAAAGCGCGAAACGGTGCGCGTCGGCTATTTTGCCATGAACGGCTACCACATGATGGACGACGCGGGCAACCGCAGCGGCTACGGCTACGACTTTTTGCAGCTCGTCTCCCGCTATTTGGACGTCGATTTCGAGTACATCGGCTACGATAAAAGCTGGGAAGAGATGCAGCAAATGCTCGAAGACGGCGAGATCGACCTTTTAACGTCCGCCCGCAAAACGCCGGAGCGCGAGGAAAAGTTCGAGTTTTCGCGCCCCATCGGCGTGAGCAGCGCCATTTTGTCGGTGCGCAGCGATAACACCGCTATCGTCATGCACGATTACGAAACGTATGACGGCATGCGCGTGGCGCTTTTGGGCGGCAGTACGCGCAACGAAGATTTCTTCGCGTTCGCAAGGGAAAACGGCTTCAGCTACGAGCCCGTGTATTTCAGCACAACAAAGGACATGGCCGCCGCGCTGCAGGCCAAAAAGGTAGATGCCATCGTCACAAGCTCCCTGCGCCAAACCCGCAACGAGCGCATTATTGAAAAGTTCAACAGCACGGAGTTCTACGCCATCGTAAAAAAGGGCAATACCGCGCTTTTGCAGGAGATCAACTACGCCATCGACCAGATGAACGCCGCGGAGGGCGATTGGCGCACCGAGCTGCATAACCGCTACTACGAAAATTACGACGACAAAAACCTCTATTATACCACGCGGGAAAAGGAGGTCATCGCGCAGTACGCAGATGAAAACGACCCCTTAACGGTCGTGTGCGACCCCACCCGCTACCCGTATTCCTACGTCGAAAACGGAGAAGTCAAGGGCATTCTGCCGGATTATTTCAAGCTGCTCGCCGATTACGCCGGCCTCAAATATGAGTTCGTGCCGTGCGAATCGCGCGACGAGTACCTCACGCACCGCAGCAACGGCGAAGCTGACTTGTGCATCGATTACCGCCTGAATACGGCGGACGATACCGAAACGGCCAGCGGCTCTGTCACCGCGCCGTACCTCATGCTGCGCATCGCCATGGTCACGCGCTCGGATTTTTCCGGCGAGATCAAAACGGTCTCCACCGTGGCGCAGTCCGCCGTGTTCGATGAAATTTACGCCCACAATGCAGAAAGGCTCGTCTGCGGAACGCGCGACGAAGCCATGCAGGCCGTTTTGGACGGCAAGGCCGATGCCGCCTACGTCTACTACTATACGGCGCAGGCGTTCGTAAACCGCAAGGGCGGCGGCCGTCTGACCTGCACGCTCATGGAAGATACCACGTATAACTACCACATCGCGGTCGCGTCGCACTGCAACCATGCGCTGGCGGGCATCCTCACAAAGGCCATTTACGCCATGCCGGAAAGCCTCATCGAAAGCATTTCAGATAGCTACACGTCCTATCGGGCGCAGGACGTCACGCTTTTAACGCTCATCCGCCTGCACCCGGCCATTTTCTACGTTTCCGCCGGCGCGGTCATGCTGCTCGTGTTTACGCTGCTCATCGGCAGGATCCATGTGCAAAAGAGCATTGCGCGCATTTCCGCCCAAAAAGCGGAGGAAATGACCGCGTTAGCCGAGCGCGCAGAGGCGGCAAACCGCGCAAAAAGCCTGTTCCTTGCGAACATGAGCCATGACATCCGCACGCCGATCAATGGCATCGTCGGCCTTTTGAAGATCGACGAAACGCATTTTGACGACATAGAGCTCATCCGCGCAAACCACGAAAAAATGAAAATTTCCGCCGACCACCTGCTGTCCCTCATCAACGACGTTCTGCAGATGAGTAAGCTGGAGGACGGCGAAACGGTGCTGACACACGAGGTCATCAGCCTTGTGAAGCTCACGCAGGACATCGTGACGATCATCATCGGCAGGGCCGTGGAGGCCGGCATCGAGTGGGACTACGAAAAGGGCAAATCCGCCATTCCGCACCCGTATATCTACGGCAGCCCGCTGCATCTGCGGCAGATTTTCCTCAATATCTACGGCAACTGCATCAAATATAACCGCCCCGGCGGCAAAATCACCACCATTGTGGATTCGCTCGGCGAAAAGGACGGTGTCTGCACCTACCGCTGGACGATCACCGATACCGGCATCGGCATGAGCGAGGACTTCGTAAAGCACATTTTTGACCCGTTTGCGCAGGAAAAAAGCGACGCCCGCAGCGTCTACCAGGGCACGGGCCTCGGCATGACGATCGTCAAAAACCTCATCGACCAGATGAACGGCACCATTTCAATCGAAAGTAAAGAGGGCGTGGGCTCCAAGTTCGTCATCACCATCCCGTTTGAGGTGGCCGAGCCGCCAAAAACCGAGGAAAAACGCGAAAAAACGGCCGAAAACACCATAAACGGCCTGCATTTGCTGCTGGCGGAGGATAACAAGCTGAACGCCGAGATTGCGGAGCTCATCCTGGAGGATGCCGGCGCCGTGGTGCGCGTGGTCGGCGACGGCAAGCTCGCCGTGGAGCTCTTCAAAAACAGCCCCGCAGGCACATTTGATGCCCTTTTGATGGATGTGATGATGCCCGAAATGGACGGCCTCACCGCGACGAAAACCATCCGCGCCTTGGATCGCCCGGATGCGAAGACGATCCCCATCATCGCCATGACGGCGAACGCGTTTGAAGAGGACGCGAAAAAGTGCATCGAGGCGGGCATGAACGCCCACCTTGCAAAGCCGCTCGACGTGGAGAAGGTCATTGCGACCATCGCAAAATTCACGAACGGCTCTAAAATGTAAATCATCATCGCCCCGGCCGCACGGCTCCGGGGTGATTTTTTTGTCCGCTTTTTGCGAAATTAGAATTAAAAAAGATGTCCGCGAGGTGTCGGTAAAAAACGCACCTGTAAGGCAGGGGGCTTGACAAATGCGCGCGTTTCGTATATACTGAGAATAAGAAGAACACATGTTCGCCACAAAGAGCCCAAAAGCGGCGAGCAGGGGTAAAAATAGGCGGAAACGGGCAAAAATGCCGTGTCCGCAAAGGGCGTTTGGCGGCTTAAAGCGGCACTTTTGCCGCAGTGAAACCGCAGTTCCCCGGGGAAGCTGCGCCCATTTTGCAAAATGTGTTTTTAAATTAAAGACACAGTGTTTGCGCATGGCGGACACACAAATGGACCGCCTCCACGAAGAAATTGACAGTACAAATTCATACGGCAAAGCAAAAATCGCTTTGCCGTTTTGCATTGTCTTTACAATTTAATTATGCTATATTGGCAGCGGTTTTATATTACGAAATTCCGTGACCCGAATGGGCGTCTGCGGAGAAGATCGACGAGGAAATATAGCGTGCGGCGTGGGCGCGGAGAACGCAAAAGAGGCTTGTGGTTCCGCTGAATTTGCGCTATACTATTGAAAAATGCGGGTGCTTTGGATGCACCCGAAAGGAGTTGGGCGAAATGAGCGAGATCACGGTCAAAAGCACGCTGCGCGTGGTGTATGAGCTGCCGCAGTTCACGGAAATCGCGCCGTATTTGGTCTATGATCCGACAAAGGATCTGGAAAAAGGTGTAGGAACCCCCGATGAAGCGACCATAGAGCAGCTGAAAAACATCGGCTGGAGCCCGGAAAGCGTCGTAAAGGGCATAAACACCCTGAAAACGGCGTTAGACGGCGGAAAAGCCGCCATCCATTACGTGTATACGGAGGCGGAAATCAGCGCCGAGCCGGACAAAAAGTGCGTCAATTTTGTGCGCTTGCAGCCGGAAAACATCGACCCGAAGAAGCCGTGGATCGTTTTGTGTGCGGGCGGGGCATATGTGAACGTCTGCTCCCTTGCCGAGGGTTACCCCGTGGCGGCGGACTTTTTGGCGCGCGGGTACCAGGTTTTTGTATTTACGTACAGAGCAGGGCAAAAGGGCGTGATGCCGAAGGCCGTGGCCGACCTTGCGGCGTGCATCCGCTATATTTTGGCGCATGCTGCGGAATTTGAGATCGAAACGGAAGACTACGCGGTGAGCGGCTTTTCCGCCGGCGGCAATTTGGTCTGCACATTCGGCATGGAAAATGTGGGCTATAAGGCCTATGGCCTGCCGAAGCCGAAGGCGCTGTTCCCGGTGTATGCCGCAGTGGACTTGGACGGCTTTGACGCGTCCGAAAGTGCGCGGAGCTTTATGGAGAACATGCTCGGCAGGGATTATACCGCGGAAGATATGCAAAAGTACAGTGTTTATCGGCATATCGACGCAAACTACCCGCCGTGCTACCTTGTCTGCGGCAAGGACGACGGTTTAGTCCCGTGCGAGAATTCCGAAAAAGTGTACGAACTTTTGAAGGCGCACGGCGTTCCGGCCGTTTTGGAAGAGGGGGAGCACGCGCCGCACGGCTTCGGCGACGGCACCGGCACAGACGCTGCGGGGTGGATCGGCCGCGCGGCGGACTTCCTCCAGAAGCTATAAAAGAATTGCGGCGGGTAAAAACGGACTGCGGCCAGTACGCGTAGAGACGGGAAATTAAGAAGATACGAAAAAAGCGCTTGTCTTGCAGGAGACGGGCGCTTTCTATTTTTTGAAAAAATTTCTATGAGTTACGCTATGAAGAATTGCTATTTGGGGTGAAACGTGTTATAATATCCATAAATATAGTTAGTATCGGTTCGGCATTTGGTGCTTTTTAAGATTTGAGGTTGACTTTTTATGGGTGGGGATCATAATTCAGCAGGCAAGCAAGAGCGTGTTCGGCCTGAAAGGGACGCCATGAAGCGTTCTCGGCTATTCGGGTTCGGGTTTATTCTGGTCTTTTTGATCGTTGTGCTGTTTATTGCCGTATACACGTTCGTTTTGCAGCAGAATTTCAGCAAAAACATGCTGGAATCGGCCATTGTGCGCGACACGGCCTGCTCGGATGCCATCCACCAGCTGGTCTCCAACACCTTCACCCGTGCGGATTACGAGGGCATGGATTCGATTGAAGACATGCAGACGGAGCGCTACCAGGAATTGCAGCAGCAGTTAAACGAGCTGCGCTCTTTAAACTCTGTGCGCTATTTATACACGGCAAAGCGCAACGACGAGGGCAAGCTGATTTACCTTGTGGACGGCTTGGACCTCGGTGCGGAGGACTTCGCGTTTCCCGGCACGTACATTGAGGAGGAAATGATCCCGTATATCGAGGCGGCGCTTTCCGGCGAGACGATCTACTCGCAGGAGATCGTGGACACGACGTGGGGCCACATTTTCACGGCCTGCTATCCCGTGCGCGCGACGGACGGCACGAACGACATCATCGGCGCGCTGTGCATTGAGATCGACATTGAAACGACGTATCGCTTCCTTGAAGTGAGCAACAAAACGACGGTGGATGTGGCGGTCACGGCGGTGGTCGTGCTTGTGCTGCTCATCATCGCGCTGTATTTCTTCATGCGCCGACAGCGCCGGAGAGAGGCGGAGCAGCAGGCGTTACTGAAGGAAACGGCGGCTGCAGCCGATGCGGCGAACCAGGCGAAATCTTCGTTCCTCTTTAACATGAGCCACGACATCCGCACCCCGATGAACGCGATCATCGGCTATGCGAATTTGGCGGATAAGCACATCGATTCGCCGGAACAGCTGCGCCCGTACCTCGACAACATCCGCACCTGCGGGCAGAAGATGCTTTCCATCATTGACAATGTTTTGGAGCTTTCGCGCATTGAAAACGGCAACGTGACGCTGGAGGAGACTGCGGTGGAATCCGGCAGTGTGTTCGATTCCTGCGTGGTGATGGTGCAGTCCGAGATCGACCGCAAGCAGCAGAAGCTTACGGTTTCAAAGGAAATTTCGCACCCGTATGTGTATTTGGACACCTCGCGCGTTTCGGAAATCATTTTGAACCTTGTGAGCAACGCCATTAAATACACGGGCGAGGGCGGCGAGATCCACTGCGATATTCGCCAGCTGCCGAACGAAAAGGATGGCTGGTGCACGCTGAAATTTGCCGTGAAGGACAACGGCATCGGCATGAGCGAGGAATTTCAGGAGCGCATTTTTGAATCGTTTTCGCGCGAGCGGTCGTCGACCGTCAGCGGCATTGAGGGCTCCGGCCTCGGCATGGGCATTGTGAAAAAGCTTGTGGACCTGATGGGCGGCACCATTCAGATCCGCAGTAAGCTCGGCGAGGGCTCGACGTTTACGGTGTACATTCCGTGCCGCATTGCAAGCGCGGAGGACACGCAGGTGAAGCGCGCCGACCGGACGATCGACAAGGAAGTGTTTAAATTTAAGCGCGTTTTGCTGGCGGAGGACAACGACCTGAACGCGGAGATCGCGATGGAGCTTTTGAGCGAAGAGGGGCTGATTGTAGACCGCGCCGAAAACGGTGTGCGGTGCCTGGACATGCTGGAAAAAGCGCCGGTGGGTTACTATAAGGTCGTGCTGATGGACGTGCAGATGCCGGTGCTGGATGGCTACCGTGCGACGGAGAAGATACGCAAGCTGAGCGACCCCGAAAAGGCGAACATCCCGATCATTGCGATGACCGCGAACGCATTTGCGGAGGACAAGGCGAAGGCGCTTGCCGTTGGCATGAACGACCACATTGCAAAGCCGATCGACATGAATAAGCTGCTGCCCGTGCTTGGAAAGTACGTGGGAGAATGATATAAAGTTTGCCCCTGCCGGGAATGCTCGGCGGGGGCTGAATTTTTGGAGTAAAAATGTTGTCAGATCATGTTGAATCTGGTAGAATAAGGGTGAACCGCGGTATGCGGTTCGAGTGCTGCCATAACGGTGGACGGTTTGGCCCTCACGAAATGAAAGTGAGGGTGACTTCTTTTTGAAAAAGCCCTCACTTTATGTTCTCGTAATGATACGTACCCCAAATTCTGGACACCAACACAAAATTGAATAATCAAAAATTCGACATGGATGTTTCCCTGAAT
>CAKUBN010000049.1 GCA_934643185.1 uncultured Eubacteriales bacterium | reverse complement strand
ATCCAAAGGTTGCCTATGGCGATCCACGCGCAGGAGATAGCGTTTGCAAACGGGTGGTTGCCAATGAATTGAAACGCCATGGAGATCACCATGCCGACAGGCAGTGAAAACACCCAGCACCACTTCGGGTACGGCGTGCAGCCCTGCAAAAATGCTCTAAGCTGTGCGACGACAAGCACGACAAAGAAAACCCAAAACAGGATAAACGCCGGCATAATGAAATATTTTAGATATTGCAAAAGTAACTCTTCGACGAGGCCATGCTTCATGAGAAATGCCAGTGCGCAGATCGGCACGTGAAAGCCGCAGGCGCAAAACATGAGGTAGCCGAAAATGCCCGCGCGGTAGGCGTGCGCGTGTTTTGGTGCATGTTCTGTCATCAAGCGGTAAATGCCGAAGTAGCTCAGCCCCTCCAGTACGATGCCGAAAAGGCCCAGCAGTGCTGCGGCGAAAAGGCCGCCGTCTGAGGTGCTTGTGTACGCCGAGACCATGCGCAGCATGCCGGAAAGTGTCTCGTCCTCCACGCCCCAGCCGAGGATCAGGTCGCCGATGAGGTGCAGTACCGACGCAAAAACACCGACCGTAAGCAGCTTTTGGATGCGCGGCCAATCGAGCGTACGGGAAATGCCGATGTCGTTATAATTGTTCATGTGTCTGCCTCCGCAAATTAAATTTGCTTTAAATTTTTATAGCTTTTAAGCACGGGACTTTCATCGCCGATGTACCAATAATCGCAGCAGCTGCCGCCAAGTGCTTCCGTTTGCATGCGGATAAGCTTTGTGTGCAGTACCTCGGCCAAAAAGTGGTCGGTGCGGCAAAGATACGGCAGCAGCTCTGCATATCCGTGTGCTTTGGCATGCTTTGCAATAGGGCAGCCGACGAGGTGAAAGCTAAAGCCTTCCGTGCGGTGGTCGGGGTTGATTTCTGCTTTCCAGCTATCCATCCACTCGCCCTTTGTTTGGTGCTCTTCTGCATCTTATTGTAATTTATATAAACTTTTTCGAAGACTTTATACGGCCACTTTTGGTTGCCGTTTACGAGCTTTCCAAGAAATTTCACTTTCTCGGCAGCCTCGCGCTTGATCTGCAGCAAAACTTCGCCGTCTAATTTGTGGTCGCTCGCTTCATAAAATGCGAGGATTGTAAACCAATCGAGCATATTTTTCGCCATCATATTCTTGCCAAGGTCGGGCATGTCTTTTAGAAAGCGTTTGTAGTATACTTCGGCTTTTTCGAAAAGCTTCTCCGCTTCACTCGAGTAATGCTTTCGGCAATATTGCTCGTAGAGTTTTGCGTACTGCGACGCTGCATACGCCCTTTTCATTTCGCACTCCTCCCCGCTTCATTTGAGCTTCAGGCAAAAATCGCAGCGGTCATCGCCGCGGCCGAGCGTTTTGGTTCTGCGCCAAAGAAGATTTTCGTGCAGGCCGTCGTAAGTGATGTCGTCGCTGTCGCAAAAACTTGGGCACAGCTCCGGGCAGCCGTAACGCACGCAGGCATCGTGATACGGACATTTTGTCATGTCGATGCGCCACGTGGTGCTGTCCGTTTGCAGCTCCGTCGCGGCAAAGCCGGCCTCTGTGCCGAATGTTTTGCGCACGGCTTTAGCGGCAATGCCCGGGATTTTCTTATACAGCCCCGGAATGTGCATCAAGCCGACCAAGCCCCTTTTGATCTTCCACGCGCGCTCTTCCACATAGCCGTGGACGGTTTTGAGCGCATCCGCTTTCGGCATAACGGTTTGCAGCGTCTCATAGGCCGCGATGCCGGGCAAAATCTGCACTTCTAAATGCTCCTGCAATTCACGGCTTGCGTCGGCGCTTTCCACCCACAGATCGGTCAAGCGCTTTTGAAATGCCGCATTCAAAGCTTCGCTCTGCGCCGGAAATTGCTTTTCGACCGTTTTTTGAAACGCTTTTGTGATGTAGCTCTGTTTCATACTTACCTCTTATCCGGGTATTTGATGAGATCATAAAGCGCGCCGAACTCGCCACAGCTGCGCGTACCGGCAAGCTCCATACCGAGATGCATGTATTTGTCGCACTTCGATTTGGCGTCGGTTTCCAGAACGACTGGCACGCCGAGGCGGTTACCCTCTTTGAATGCGATGTCCAAAATTTTTCGCATATATCCCTGCCCCTGATACTGCTCGCGTACGCAGACCAAGCCGACGAAAATGTACGGCTTCTTTTCTTTATCCATGCGGTCGCGAAGGCTTTTGCTGTTCTTGGACATGGCTTTCATCATTTTAAAAAGCTCTTTGAGCGACATTGCGCTGAACGCGGCCTTCGCAATGGGCCAAACGACGTTCAGCCCGAGCTTTGCGCCAGGGAGCTTGTACGCAATGTAGCCCTCGCCACGCTCGCTTGTCGTATACAGCAAGCCGCCGTTCAGCATGCCGCGCACATAGCCGCTGATATACTCCGCCACGGCATCGCGGCTTGGGAACGCATCGAATAAACTCTTTTCGCCTTTGTAATCGTAATATCCGAAAGCGTGGCCGATGTCTTTGATGACGCTTTCGTCCAGTTTTTCTACGTGCATGGGTCTCCCCCTCGTGCTTTTATTTCTTTAGGTAGCCTACGATCTTTGCAAAGTCTTCCTTGGCCTCTTTAAAATACGGCAGCATGCAGTAGCAATGTGTCATACCGGGGCGCGCAAAAACCGTGCACGGCACGTTGGCTTTTTTGCACGCGGCTTCAAACTCCGGCCACGCGCCGTATAAAACTTCATCGGCGCTATAAAAGAAGTGGATATCCCCCACACCGGAGAAATCGCCTTTGGAGGTGTGGATCATATAATCGGGCACGTTCTCCTGCCCGTGGCGTGCGAATTTCTCCATTTTCGGCATGAACGCGAGATCAATGGCGACATCGCTGTCGTTTAGCTTCCGCATGCGCGCCTGTTCTTCCGCGTTCCACGGCACTTCACCGGGTGCAACCGCGATGATGTGACGCGGCTGTGGGAGCGGCCTGCCGAGCGCGTTATTGTGCGACGCGATGCCGAGTGCAAGCGCCGCACCGGACGAGAAACCGCATGTGCTGACGTTTCCCGCACCATACAGTGCGACCATCTGGCGGTAGCACTCGAACACCATGTCATAGGTCTCTGTGATGCAGTGCTCCGTGCAAAGCGGATAGCACGGAAACCACACGTCGCAGCCGGTCTCTCTGCCCAGTTTGCGGATGACGGGAATATCGCCCTTATCCGGGCCGATCATCATACCACCGCCGAAAAAGTACAAAATCGCGCGGCGCGCGGGGTGCTCGTGCTCCTGCACGATAAGGCACGGAAAACCGTTGATCTCTTTTTTCTCGTAATACGCTTTATGGTCGGTCGGCATGTAAAAACCGCGGCCCTTGTTCGCCTTTTCAATGGCTTTTAAAAGCTCCGCTTCCGGCAATGCAAACTGCTTTTTCGCGCCGGAAAGCTTGTATGCCGCACGTATCATCGATGCAAAAACGCTCATGCTTTCTCCTCACTTCTCGGCTGTGATGCACAGCCAGCCCTTTGGATTTTTGTGAATCTGAATGTTCTGAAACTTCGCCTGTTTTAAGAAAGATACAAGCTCTGCATCCTTATAGATCGTCATGCCGCTGATTTTTTCCGTCCACTTTTCGTCTTTTCGGTCATCGCCGCCGCACTCGTTGCAGACGAGCAGTGTGCCGCCGGGCTTTAACACGCGGTTGATTTCAATAAAGCCGCGCAGCGGATCCGGCCAAAAATAAACCGTTTCAAACGCCGTTGCAAAATCGAACCACGAGGACGCGAACATCATGTCGTCCACGCTTTCCTTTAAAATGACACAGCGCCCCTCGCTGATCGCTTTTTGGTTGACTTCGCTCGATTTCTCTACGCTGGTGGGTGAATAATCGATACCCTTGACCACACCGTCCGGGCACAACTTCAAAAGCTTTTTAATGTTTGCGCCGCCCCCGCAGCCGCAGTCCAGCACGCGGGCGTCCCTTGGGAGCCGCAAAAAGCCGAGGCCCCAATCTGCCAAGGCGCGGTGGCCAAAGTTCATGGCGTTCAGCATGATGTTGCCGCCAAGGCCTTTCGGCTTGCGGGTATTATCGAAAAAAGACATAGGATCAGCTTCCTTTCTTCATCACCATGATGCGGTTTGAGATGCCGCGCACGAGCGGAATTTTGCCGAGCACCTTGTAGACCGGCATAAACGCCGTCATGCCCTCTACGAGACTATGTTCTTCCACAAAATTGAACCCCGGCAGCAGCCCCTCAAGCACCTTGCCGTCTTTAATGCCCCATGTGAATTTGGCGTGGCTGCCCTCGATGGATTTTTCCTTAAAGCGCTTCACGACCGCCGGGTTCATGACCTCGACGAATACCGTCACGCGGCTGAAGCACTCAGCGATGATTTCAAAAATCTGCTGCACGTCCCGCTCGGTAAGGTACATGGTGAGGCCTTCAATGATGACAAGCGCCGAAGCGTTTTTCTCTTTGATCTCGCCGCTCCAATCCTCCATGGCAGACATGGCAATCTGCGTAATACTGCCGCTTTCCGGCAGCAGCTTTTCGCGCACGGCGATCGTCTCCGGCAGGTCGAGATTATACCAATGCGCGTAATTTTTCATGCGGTAGCAGCGCGTATCGAGCCCGCAGGCGATGTTGACGACCACAGCGCCCGGGTTTGCTTTCAAATACCCTTCCGTTAAACGGTCCAAAACGATCGTGCGCGCAATGACGCCGCTGCTCATGGCTGCGTCTTTATCCGCAAGCGAAAAATCATAGTTTAGTTTATCTACGATCTCTACGGCTTTCGTATCTTGAATCGCGCCGCGCGTTTTCGTCTCTTTTGCGCGGGCGTAAACCGTTTGCAGCATCGTCTCCGGCACGCCGGAGAGCGTTATTTTCTCATTCATGTTTCTTTTCCCCTTTCTCGGCTTTATGGCAGACGAACCATGCTATGCTTTTCAAATTGCCGACCTCCGCCTTGGCATACATGCTTTGCAGACGGGTTTTAAGGCTCTCCGCGGTCTCATACGGCGGCGTAAAGAACTTCATCGGCTCGTACATACGGTAAATGAGTCGGTCTGTCCGCTTAAACGCGCCGGCAATGTAAAAGCAGCCGCAGAAAACGCCGCCCGGCTTTAACACACGGAATGTCTCGCGGTACGCCGCTTCTTTATCCGGGAACGCATGAAAGCCGTTTAAAGAGAGCACGATGTCGAAGCTTTCATCCGCATACGGCAGCGCGCCGACATCACCCTGCTGAAACATGACGTTGGAAAGCTGCAAATGCGCGGCTTTTTCTTTCGCCTGCGCCATCATATCCGGCGAATAATCGAGACACGTGATCTGCGCATTCGGCAGTGTTTTATAAAGCGGCATCGTCAAAACGCCCGTGCCCACCGGCACCTCCAAAAGCTTGCCGGAAAAATCCTCCGGGATGCCGGAAAGTGCATTAGCAAGGTAATCGTTGCACTCTTTTTGACCCATGCCCCACACGAGTCTGCACACAGCTTTTCCGGGCAGTGTAGAGCAGGTAATCATCCCGTCATAAAAATTATTGCTGCCCGTCATGCGGTAGGCGTTTTGAATGGCCTCTTTGCGCTCCATAGTTTCCCCTCAATCCGTAATTTCAGGTTAGATGTTGCTAACCCAAAAGAATTTGAAAAGCCGCCCGCAGGCAGCCTGTTGTTTGGATAAGAAAGGCATAAATCCTTTATATGCCCTTATTGTAGCACGCGCTATTCCTGATTTCAAGAGATTTTATTTGTTTTCCGTTATTGACAGCTTGATTTAGTTGTGCTATCATCTATTTGGTTGAACATACAACTAAACGTTTTTGAGAAACGGAGGCACAGCTCTATGGACTGCACAGAGCGCAAAATGACGAAGATCGCCCGTGAAGCAAGCCGGTTCACGGTGCAGACGATGAAAGAAGACGGCATAGGCACAGCGGAAATGGATGTGATCCACTTTGTACGGCATAACCCCGGTACAACACAAAAAGAAATGTGGGAAGCGCTGAAGATCGACAAGGGCGCAACGGCGCGTCGCGTGGCGCGGCTGGAGGAAAAGGGCTACCTCATCCGCGAGCCGAATCCTCTGGACGGCAGAAGTCAGCTGCTCTACCCCACTGAAAAAGCCGAAGCGCTCCGCAACTCCAAGGCGGAAATTGAGGGTTCGTTTTACGAGTGGCTGCTCGACGGCCTGCCTGACGACGAAAAAGAGGTGTTCTGCAAAACACTGAACACCCTCTATTTAAAATCCAAGGAAGAACGCCGCACAGGTTTTCTGCATGTCGCGCAGCGCGTAAAAGAGAAAGAGGCTCAGAATGAAGACAAATAAGAAGTCTGCGGAGTTTCAACCGAATCGTGTCCTCTCTTACTTTAAGGCGGAGTGGAGAGCACTGCTGATTGTCACAGTCTCCGGCCTGATCTACAATATCGGTCTTTTGACCGGACCGTGGTTTGAGGGCACGATGACCGGGTACCTTGTAGAGGTTTTAAACGGCACCGGACAGTTTTCCGGCATGCTGATGCTCGTCATCAGCTTTGCGGTCGTCACAGCGGTCGTGCAGATCTCACGCTACGTGAAGCGCTTTTACGTACGCCGCTTTGCAAACAATGTGAATCGCCGCATGAAAGAAACTTTGTACGGCAGCCTTGTGAAAAAAAGCCGTGCAAGCCTGCGCGAAGAAGGCGAAGGCAATATCATGACGAAGGCCATTCTTGACGTAGACGACTGCGTGGAGGGCATGCGCAAATTCACGACCGAGATTTTCGACACCGGCGTAGCGCTGACAGCATACCTCTGCATGCTGCTGTGGTATGATTGGCGTCTGACTATTTTGTGCATGCTTTTCCCGCCGATCTCGTATGTTACGGCGGAAAAGATGAAAAAAGTCATTCAAAAAGCCGGCGCGGCGTACAAGGAGCAATCCGGCCGGCTGAGCACCGCTACTCTGGACCGTGCAGATAACGCCATGACCTACCGCGTTTTCGGTCTTGAAAAAAAGCGTCAGGCCGTATACGAAGAAAACCTGACGAGCTATGAAAAAGCAGCCGTGAAAGCGAACATCTGGAACGCTGCCATGCCGCCGATCTACCGCATCATCTCTATGGCGGGCGTGTTCTTCATTTTGTATTTCGGCCAGAAGAATGTGCTTGGTACCGGCTGGCAAGCATGGAGTATCGCTTCGTTTACAACGTTCCTTGTATGCTTTGTAAAGCTTTCCGTAAAATCCTCCAGCGCCGCAAAGCTCTTTAACGCGGTGCATAAGGCGCAGGTCTCTTGGAACCGCATCAAGCCCCTGCTACCGCAGGAAGAGGAAAACGAGGCCGATGAAGTCAAAGTAAAGAAAACGCCCGTTGAGGCGCTCAAGGTCAAGCACCTGAGCTTTACATACCCGGACGGCAAGAAAATTCTCGACGATATTTCGTTCTCGGCGAAAAAGGGCCAGATCATCGGCATCACCGGCGCAGTCGCATGCGGCAAATCAACGCTCGGCAAGGCGTTTTTGTGCGAATATCCGTACGAAGGCCACATCACGGTGGACGGCGCAGAGCTGCAAAACATGGAGCAAAGCGTGCGCACGGGCATCGTCGGCTACCTTGGACACGACCCGGAGCTCTTTAACGACAGCGTGGAAAACAACGTTCTGCTCGGCGACAGCAAAAACAGCGATACGTATTTAAACGCTGCGTGCATGAAGCAGGAGGTCGCGGAAATGACCGACGGCAAAAATACGCTCATCGGCAGCGGCGGCGCGTACCTTTCCGGCGGTCAGGCAAAGCGCCTTGCGTTTGCCCGCACGCTGTGCCACGATAAGCCGATCCTCATTCTGGACGATCCGTTCTCCGCGCTCGATAAGAACACGGAAAAGCAGGCGTTCGTCAATTTGCAAGCGCTCGCAAAAGACAGCATCGTGCTTTTGATTTCGCACAGGTTATACCTTTTCCCGGAGATGGACGGCGTGATCTGGATGGAAAACGGCAAGGCCGTGACCGGCACACACGAAGAGCTGCTGAAAATCGTCCCCGAATACGAAAGCCTGTATACATCGCAAGTCCATACCACAGAGAACGGAGGTGCCGAACATGACGCGCAAAAAACAAGTGAGAACGGTGATCTTTGACACCGTAAAAAAGCAAAAAGGCCTTTCCCTCGGCATTGTTTCGGCCGTTATCGGCGCTGTTGTGTTCGCACTTATCCCGCCGCTGATCTTAGCCGATATTGTGGACTCCATCACAACCGGAACCGATGCCGCATTCGCACGTATCCTACTGTATTTCGCCATGCTGGCGCTCACCGGGTTCACAGAATCCGCGCGTGAAAGTCTGCTCGTGGTATTCGGCCAGAAAATCACCCACGCGCTACGCAGCAGCTTAATGGACAAATTTACACACCTTACCGCCGACAACATGACAAAACAGGAGCCCGGCACGCTCGTTTCCCGCTTTGTCGGCGATGTCGATACCGTTGAAACCCTATTCTCCTCCGGCATCATCAGTATGTTCGCCGATGCGTGCAGAATCATCAGTATTCTGGTCGTTATCCGGTTCCAAAACCGCGGTCTGGCGATCGTATTGCTCGTTTTGCTGCCGTTCCTGTTCTGCTTCACGCGCCACGTGCAGAAAAATATGCTGGCAGCGCAGATCGAAAACCGCAAGGCCGTGGGCCGCGCTTCGGGCCACGTGCCGGAAACACTGCACAACATTCGCACCATTCACTGCCTCGGCAAAGAGAAGTACATGGAAAAGCGCTATGACACGTACATCAATGAGAGTTACCGCGCTATGGAAAAGACGAACTTCTATGATGCCGTCTACTCCCCCGTTATCCTCATTACGAACGCGGTGGTCGTCGCCGTCGTCATGCTGCTTTCCGCTTCCGGCAACACCACCGTGCTGACGTTGTTCGGTATGTCCGCCGGTACGGCTGTTGCCGTTATCAACTACATTTCGCAGATCTTCACACCGGTCGAAAGCCTTGGCATGGAGATTCAGACCATCCAGTCCGCGTTGGCGGGCATCCACCGCATCAACGAGTTCTTCGCGCTGGAAGAAAATCCCGATACCGTACCGACACATGAGCCGAAGACCATCACCGCAAGAAGCGGAAGCGTGCCGTTTGTCGAGTTCCGCGATGTCACGTTCGGCTACGATAAGCGCGTGGTGCTGGATCACTTGAGCTTTAAAGTCATGGACGGCGATCAGGTCACGCTGACCGGCCGCACCGGCGCCGGCAAGAGTACCATCTTCAAGCTTCTGCTTGGTCTTTATAAGCCGCAGAGCGGCGAGGTGCTCATTCACGGCGTGCCGGCGGCCGATATCCGCGATGATGAACGCCGCCGTCTATTCGGCTGCGTGGAGCAGACGTTCCACATGGTGCCGGGCACCGTGCGCGACCAGATCACGCTATATGACAGTACAATCAGCGACGAAGCCGTCCGCACCGCGGCAGAGCTCACCGGGCTGAAGGACACGATTGAAAGCATGGAAAAGGGCTACGACACACGCTGCACCAGCGAGCTTTTCTCGCAGGGCCAGTGGCAGCTTTTGTCTATTGCAAGGGCCGCAGCCGCCGCACCGAGCATGCTGCTGTTCGACGAGATCACCGCAAACCTCGACGCCGAGACCGAGCGCGCCGTGCTTTCCGCTTTGAAGCGCGTAGCGGAAAACCGCACCGTTATCTCCATCTCGCACAGAACTTCGGCAGAGCTTGGACGCATCATTGCCTTGACCGACTAAACGAACATACCCAAAAGGCGAACAGCGGAAAACCCGTTGTTCGCCTTTTGTACATCCTTTAAGTTTACATAATTTCGATTATGTTCCAGTTATTCTTCCCACGGCAGCGGCTTATCGAGCTTTTCGGACGCCTCTTTCAAAAGGTCGATAATCGGCAAGTGCTGCGGGCAGACGCTTTCACACTGGCCGCACGCGATGCAGTCCCCTGCACGACCGCTCTTTTCGATAAGATTGTGGTAGAACATATGCGGACGGCCGTCTTCGCCGTACAGACGCAGCGTGTTCACCGCGCGGAACACGTCGGGGATCGAGATGCTCTGCGGGCAGCCGTCACAACAGTAGCGGCACGCAGTGCACTGAATGGTGGGGTTCTTCGTCAATTCCTCCTGTGCCTTGCGGATCACATCCTGCTCCGTTTCGTTCAGCGCGCGGAAGTTTGTAAAGGTCTTGAGGTTATCTCTCATCTGCTCTTCGGTGGACATGCCGCTCAAAACGGTCTTTACGCCCGGCAGAGACGCCACAAAGCGCAGCGCCCACGACGCAACGGAGTTTTCGGGACATGTGTCCTTCATCAGCTTTTCGATATGCGGCGCAGCAGAGGCGAGCGAGCCGCCTTTAACCGGCTCCATGACGAGGATCGGCTTATTGTGCTTGCGCAGCACCTCATAAAGGCCACCAGACTGCACGAGCGGGTTGTTCCAGTCCGCATAGTTGAGCTGGATCTGCACGATCTCGACTTCCGGGTGTGCGGACAAGATCTCATCTAAGAGCTCCGGCGTACCGTGGTAGGAGAAGCCAAAGTGCTTGATCTTTCCCTCTGCCTTCTTCTGCATCGCCCAGTTGAAGCAGTCATATTTCACATAGCCCTCATAGTTGCTGCCGTCCTCTACGCTGTGCAGCAAATAGAGGTCAAAATATCCCGCGCCGGTACGGGCAAGCTGATCGTTGAAGATCTTATCGCGGTCTTCGATGCCGCTCATCATCCACTGCGGAAGCTTATCCGTTAGGAAGTATGACTCGCGCGGGTAACGCTTTACGAGCGCTTCGCCGATGGCGCTCTCCGACTTGCCGCCGCAGTACATATACGCAGTATCAAAATAATTCATACCGCTTTCCATGTACGCATCGACCATGCGGCACAGCTCCGGCATGTCGATCTCCTCGCCGTTTTGCGGCAGGCGCATCAAGCCAAAGCCCAGCTTGGGGAAATTCAGTCCGTCTTTTTTGTTCTCGTTCATAGGGAAGCTCCTTTCAAGAATTCGTATCGGGCATGCGGCGAAAAATTCGTGCGCCGCATGTTCTTGACTTTTCGTTAAACTCAGTGTAACATTAACCTTAAGGTTAAAGTCAATACCCTATTTTAATTTTTTCGGGAGGAATTTTCATGCCGTATACGATCAAACAAGCTGCGGAGATCATGCACGTGACACCGACCACGCTGCGTTATTACGATAAGCAAGGACTGCTGCCGAACATTGAGCGGCGCGACTCCGGGTACAGAATGTTTTCGGACGGCGACATTTTGATGCTGCGCGTGATCGACTGCCTGAAAAAGACTGGCATGCCCATCAAGGACATTCAGCAGTTTGTGCAGTGGGTCTTAATGGGAGACGCTTCCCTGCACGAGCGCTACGAGATGTTCCTCGAGCGCGAAAAAGTCGTGGAGCAGCAAATGGCGGAGTTGCAGGAAACGCTCGATTTTGTCCGCCACAAGTGCGAATACTACCGCACCGCCATTGAAGCCGGCACGGAAGCCATCCACTTCAACC
The DNA here is from genome assembly GCA_934643185.1 of uncultured Eubacteriales bacterium. Classification (GTDB taxonomy): domain Bacteria; phylum Bacillota; class Clostridia; order Oscillospirales; family Acutalibacteraceae; genus Hominenteromicrobium. The sequence goes on along the minus strand of CAKUBN010000049.1, from coordinate 5,917 downwards.
GCGAAGACGGCAAGCTTGGCTGCGAATAAACGAATTTATAAGAATACCCCGCCCGCACAGTCCGTTTCGGTACTGTGTGAACGGGGCACTTTTATGTACGTATGGTTATTTTCTGCCGACGATCATGGCGGAATCGCCGAGCATCATCATCGCTGCGCGGCTTTTAGAGCCGAAGATCGGCGCTGCCGTTTCCACATACGCCACCTCGGCATAGCCCATATCGCGCAGCTTTTGCGCAAAAGTTTTCATATCGCCGTACATCTGCGGTTTCATGTTATCGTGCAGCAGACCGGAAATATTTTCTGTCTAATCGGTATATTTCGGCCTTTTGAGTAAAGACAAGTGCGGATGGATGTGTTATACTAAGCTCAAGTTAGGAAAAACCAACCTGTGTATAGGAGCAAAAATATGGGTACTGAACAATTTGAAAAGCAGGGTGCGGTTCTGCTGGCGCAAAGCGACGGCTGCACGGTGTGGCGATTCCGCAACGAAACCGGCGAGGGCACCATGACAACCTACGAGATCTTCCCCGGCGTGATGCTGAGCTTCAACGATTTCCACATGGAGTATTTTGAAAGCCGCTATGTGGCAGACCGTCGGGTGTTTGCCATTGACCACTGCCGCGAGGGGCGCATGGAGTATTCCCCCACCGACAACATGTTGGCCTACACGGCGGCGGGCGACATCAAGCTTGACCTGCGCGAGCAGCACACGGGCACGTTTGTCTTCCCCTCACACCACTATCACGGGCTGACCGTTGGGTTTGACCGCGAGATCGTGCGCGAATCTCTCCCACAGGAAATTCGGGATTTTCCTGTGACGCCGGAAACGATCATTGCGCGCTGGGCGCTTGGGGCTTACCCGCGCGTGGTGCACGGTGCGGAAGAGGCCGAGCATCTTTTCAATGAGTTATACCGCGTGCCGGAGAAGATTCTCATTCCGTATTTTAAAGTGAAAATTCTGGAGCTGCTTTTGTACCTTGACGTGATGGACATTCCAAAAGACGAGGTTTCCCCGCCGTATTTCTACAAAACGCAGGTGGAAACGGTCAAGGCCATCAAGGAATTTTTAACAAAGCACATTACGGAGAATTTTACGCAGGAGGAGTTATCCCGCCGGTTCCAGATCCCGATGACGCCGATGAAAACCTGTTTTCGTTCCGTTTACGGCGCGGCCATCGGCACATGGCTCACGCAGTACCGCATGAATCTTGCGGCGGAGCTGTTATTAAGCGACCGCAGCCTGAGCATTGCTGAGATCGGCGGGCGCGTCGGCTACGACAACGCCGGAAAATTCACCGAGGCATTTAAGCGCGTGATGCACTTCACGCCGTCCGAATACAGAAAAGAAAGAGGGCTTCGCTATGAAAACTGAAAAGAAAAGCTGGGTAAATGCCCTTTTTGCCTACGCAAAAGGCGAAAAGAAAAAGATGGTGCTTTCCGTCATCCTGTCCGTGTTGAGCGTCATGGCCGGGCTTGCGCCGTTTTACTGCATGTACCGCATGATCTGCCTGTTCACGGCTGGAGAAGCAACCGCTGCAAATGTTTTGTACTGGTGTCTCGCGTCGCTTCTCGTCTATGCGGTGAAAATTTTGCTGTTCACGCTTTCCACGGGCATTTCGCACTCCATGGCATACACCATTTTGGAGGGGCTGCGCCTGCGCTTAGCCGACCGCTTCCTGCACGCGCCGCTCGGCGATGTGGAAAATCATTCCATCGGCGAGATCAAAAACATGATGGTGGATAAGATCGAAAACTTAGAGCCGCCGCTTGCCCACATGATCCCCGAGGGCGCGGGACACATCGTGCTCCCCATCGTCAGCATCATCGCGCTCGTTTGCATCGATTGGCGCATCGCGCTTGCGTCACTCGTCACATTCCCGCTTTCGTTTATCTGCATGGGGCTGACGTTTAAGATCAGCGGCGACAGCTTTCAGAAATATGACCAATCCAGCAACGACATGAACAGCGCGATCGTCGAGTACATTGAGGGCATTGAGGTCATCAAGGCGTTCGGCAGGGCCGGTGTGAGCTATGAAAAATACGCCGGCGCCATTAAGGATTTCCGCACATTCGTCGTCAAGTGGCTGACCTCCACCTTTGTCACAATGAAGCTGAGCTTCGCGCTTTTCCCCTCCACGCTCATCGGCACACTGCCGGTGGCGCTGCTGCTCGCAAATAACGGCACCATCACAGGGCCTGAGGCCGCGCTTGCCGTGATGCTCTCCATCTCCATGGTGGGCTCGCTCGCAAAGCTGGAAGTTTTCTCCGAAAACATGCGGCAGGTGCAGTTCACGGTCGAGAACCTCGAGGAATTTCTTGAAATGCCGGAGCTGCCCGAGCCAAGCACGCCCGCAAATGTCCCGAGCACGACCGTTGAACTTAAAAACGTACATTTCTCCTACACGGGCGATGAAAAAGACGAGGTGCTGCACGGTGTAAATCTGACGCTTCCCGAGGGCAGCTTTACGGCGCTCGTTGGGCCATCGGGCGGCGGTAAATCGACCGTTGCAAAGCTTATCGCGCGCTTTTGGGACGTAACGGGCGGCGAGATCACCATTGGCGGCGTGAACGTCAAAGACATGCCGCTTGCGCAGCTCTCCGAATATGTGAGCTTCGTGACGCAGGATAACTTCCTGTTCCGCTGCTCTTTGCTTGAGAATATCCGCCTCGGCAACCCGAACGCAACGGACGAAGAAGTCAAGGCGGCCGCCCGCGCCGCGCAGTGCGAGGAATTCATCTTAAAGCTGCCGCAGGGCTATGATACCCCCGCAGGCGAAGCGGGCAAGCGGCTTTCGGGCGGCGAAAAGCAGCGCATCGCCATTGCACGCATGATGCTGAAAAACGCACCGATCGTCATTTTGGACGAGGCCACGGCGTTCACCGATCCCGAAAACGAAGACAAAATTCAGCGCAGCATCGCGGCGCTTACAAAGGGCAAAACGCTGCTTGTCATCGCGCACCGCCTGTCCACGATCAAAAACGCAGATAACATCGTCGTGCTGAAAAACGGCGAGATCATCGCCGAGGGCAAGCAAGATGATTTGCTCAAAACTTGCCCGCTGTACGAAGAAATGTGGAAGGCCCATGTTGGGGCGCAGAATTGGGCGGTCTCTGCCGCAAAGGAGGCGTAACCATGTTTAAAACCGTAAAACGCATTATCGATTGGTGCGGTGATTTCAAAGGCAAGCTGTACCTCGGCTTTGTGATAACTTTTTTCTCGCACCTCTTCACCGCCATGCCGCTGGCACTTGCCGCCTACACCGTGGGACTTTTGATCGAATCGCAAAAAAACGGCACAGCGTTCGATACGTCCTGGATCTGGAAATCGATCGTCATCCAAGTCGTGCTCGTGTTCTTCCGCTTTTTATTTGATTATTTCCGCGCACGGCTGCAGGAGCCCATCAGCTACCAACTCACGGCGCGCGACCGCCTTGCCATTGGCGACGCGCTAAAACACGTTTCGCTCGGCTATTTTCAGCAGGTGAGTACCGGCAACATCTTAAATTCTATTACGACCGGGCTTTCCACGCTGGAAAACATGGGCATCCGCATGATCGATACTTTCGTCGGCGGCTACTTAAACTTTCTTGTTATCTTCATCGGCCTTGCGGCGATGAGCCCCGTAACGGCGCTGATCGCGCTTGCCGCAGCACTGCTTTCCCTGTGCTTTATGCTCATCATTTCGCATTACAGCCGCGTGAACGCACCCGTGGAGGCACAGGCAAACCGCGACATGACCGGCGCTGTGCTGGAATACGCCCGCGGGCTTGCCGTGGTAAAATCGTTCGGCAAAAGCGGCGCTTCTATGGATTCCGTGACTTCTGCCGTACGTGACAGCAAAAAGATTCACCTCAAAATCGAATGGGGCTACCTGCCCGCAAACGCGCTGCATCTGCTGGCGTTAAAGTGCGGCAGCGTGGGACTTGCGCTTGCCGCGGCGCTGCAATGCGTAAACGGCTCCATGCCCTTCTCCCTCATGCTGATGTTCGTGTTCTTCTCGTTCAGCATTTTTGCAAGTCTTGAGCCCATCAGCGACAGCGCACACACGCTCGGCGTCATCGACGAAGCGATGAACCATTTGGACGCGCTGCGCAGTGAAAATTTCATTGACGCCGACGGCAAGGAAATTCCGCTCATGCACTATGACATTGAATTTCAGAATGTCGATTTCGGCTACGATTCCCGCCAGGTGCTGAAAAATGTCAGCTTTAAAATTTCGGAAAAGACCTCCACCGCCATTGTGGGGCCCTCCGGCTCCGGCAAGACAACGATTTGCAGCCTGCTCGCGCGCTTCTATGACCCGCAGGGCGGCAAAATCACCGTCGGCGGGCACGATTTGAAGGAGTTCACCTGCGACAGCCTGCTCTCGAACATCTCGATGGTGTTCCAAAACGTGTATCTTTTCAACGACACCATCCGCGCAAATATCCTGTTCGGCAAGCCGGACGCGACGGAAGATGAGATGATTGAAGCTGCGAAAAAGGCGCGCTGCCACGATTTCATCATGGCACTGCCAAACGGCTACGACACCGTGGTCGGTGAGGGCGGCGGCACGCTCTCCGGCGGTGAAAAGCAGCGCATTTCCATCGCCCGCGCAATTTTGAAAAACGCGCCGATCATCATTCTGGATGAGGCCACCGCGAGCATCGACCCCGAAAACGAGCACCTCATTCAGCAGGCCATCTCCGCCCTGACGCGCGGCAAGACGATCATCACCATCGCACACCGCCTTGCGACCATTCGCAACGCCGACCAGATTCTCGTTGTGGACGACGGCCGAATTGCAGAAGCCGGCACGCATGAAGCGCTGCTCCGCCAAAACGGCATCTACAAACGCTTCACCGAGATCCGCGAGCAAGCTGAGGGCTGGCACATCACGGAAAACTAAGCTTACATTCAAACATAAACAAGCATGCAAAAAGCGAGTCGCTCTTTTTCGGAACGGCTCGCTTTTTAATTTACATAATTTTGTTTACATAAATCAATTTTCAAGATGCAGCACTATGTTGCCGTTTTCTTCGTATTCCACCATGTCCCTGTCGAGCTTCATGCTGTCGATGGCGGCGAGGTATTCGGGAATGGAGCGGTACGGCGCCTTGTAATTTTGTATGATCGTATTCGCCTCTTTTGCGTTTTCACGCAGCAGACGATCTGCCAGCAGCAGCTCGATCTCGACCGTATGCAGCAGAACGCGCTCCGGCTCTTTGATGCAGTAATCGATGCCGTGTCCCCTGCCGGTCACACCGCCGCACATGATCTGCATGCCGGGCATCACACAGGTGAGATCGCCGAAATCAGAGGAACCGGTGCTCCACTCGTCATAATCGAACGCCACGCGCTCCGCACCGACCAGCTCGCCGCAGACCTCCTCCGTCAGCTTCATGTAGGCTTCGTCTCGAATTTCCGGCGAATAGCCCGGCTTATCTGCGATGTGCAGCCCGCAGCCGATGGCCGCCGCAGCACCCGCAAGCGCGCGGTTGATCTTTTTGTTTTCGCGCCGCATGGCCTCAATGCTGCTGCCACGCACGAAGGTCTCAATGACCATTTCGTCCGGGATGATATTCACGGCGCAATTTACGCCCTTTAAGATCGGGTGGAAACGGATCCAATCCTGCTCGCGGAAGGTCTCGCGTAGATCGTTGCACGCCTGCAAGCCGAGCATAGCGGCATACTGCGCATTGATGCCAAGATCCGGCGCGGCACCGGCGTGCGCGGCCTTGCCCTTATAGGTGATGACCTTCGCCATGCAGCCGTTGCTGCCTTTATTGCAGGCGAAATCGAGGTCGCTGCCGAGATTTGCGGAATGCACCATCAGCGCGATGTCCACGCCGTCAAAATAGCCGCGGCGAAAACCCGGATGACCTCTTTCAGGTGGGCTGCATCGGGCTCATCAAGGCCATCGATAATTTCGACCC
>CAKUBN010000048.1 GCA_934643185.1 uncultured Eubacteriales bacterium | reverse complement strand
CTCGCCCTCTCCAAACTCCACATCAATGTGGATATAACTGTCGGCTTTTTTGTGGGATAAAAGAACTACCGTCTCATCGGTATACATGTTGACGAGCTTCGGCACCCACTCGTTGCTGTATTCCTCGTCCGGTATTGTGTCGATAATGGCAAGCCCGCAGTCAATGCGCCCCTTTTCGCCGTTCCAAAGTGCCGCCGCAGTCGCCGGTGAATGAAACCGTATCTTGCAGCCGATATCTGCATCGGCGGAAAGCGTCGAGAACACGCAGCCGTATAGAAGCTCGTCGCGGCACGCCTTACCATACTCCGCGATGAGCCCGTTATCCTGCACAAGCTTACTGAGCCCGTCCAAGCTGCCCGCCGTGCCGACAAATCCGTCGAACATACTGCGGGCGGCAAGCACGTCCACCGCTTTCTGTCCCCAGTTGCAGCCGACCTTCAGCTTATTCAGTCCCTGCGGCAAAGCGATTCCGAGGTTCACGTCGCTAAGCTCGATATGTCCTTCGTAATATTTGTCTTTCATGTCGTTCTTGTCCTGGTGATAGGCAAACACGTTTTGCAGCTCGATGAGCTTCTGCTGTTCGTCTGCGCTCAAGCCCGGCACCGTGCCGATATTCAAAGTTATCATCGTCTCACCTCTATCCGATTTTCATTTTCCGCGATGGATCGCGTTTACAGGTCTTCGCACCCCAAAGTGCCAGGGCGCAGGCTTCCACCGGCAAGCTGTTTTCTCCGCCGAAGCCGTACCCGCCGCCGATTGGGCGCTTGACCGCCGTCACGGCGCTTTCGTTCAGCGCTTCCTGCGGCTTGTACCATGTCAAAACGCCTTCGTTCACGGCATTTGTAAACAATCCCACCGCTGCCAGCACGTCTTTCACGCCCGGACGAATGACAGCGTTTTTCGCCCGCCAAACACCCTTGATGCGCTCGACTAGCACGTCTACGCCGTTGCGCCCGTCGATGACAACGCAGCTCGCGCGGTCGTACCGTGCGGAAAGCCAATCCACCAGCCAAACAAGCCCGCGCCCCGAGGGCTGCATCTCGATGAGCGACACGCGTGCCGGTCCGTCCTTCGGAATCACCGCTCCGCATAGGCACACTGCCGAACCGTCCGCCGCAAATTTCACGCCGTATGCGGTTTTGCCTTCGGGCTTTTCCTCATTACTCGCGCAGGCTTCCCACGCCCTGCGGTCAATGGCATAATCCAAATTTTCTGCCGCTACCGGGCTCCACCAACCCAGACGTTCTCTTGCAAACGTATCCGGGTCCAACTGCTCCGCTTCGCCCTCAATCGTCGAAAACTGGATGCGCCGCCCGAGCGCCGGGTTTGTTGCCGCCCAACGCCGCGGGTCCGTCACGTCGCCGATCTCCGGCACGGAGAACTCAAACCATGCAGCTTTTTTGGCTTCGCCATCTAATGCACGTTGACGCAAATTGCGGAACACCGTGCCCACAGCATCGGGGCCTGGCGGCGTGCCGACGTAAACCGTTTGCGGATTCAAGCTCGCAGAGATTGCAGGCAAAAAAGAGCCTTGCGCGGTCTCGTCCAGCTCCTGCGCCTCGTCAAAAATGAGTAAATCACCGTGCTGTCCGCGTCCGCCGTTGCGGGTTCGCGCCAGGAACTTAATGCGCGCGCCGCTTTTTAAGATAATTTGCTCACGCCCGAGCGCCGTTTTGATCTCGGCGACATACCGCCTAAGCTTCGGGTGCTCGAAAAAATCGCGCATTTCTTCAAACGTCTCCGTCGCGGTCTTTTGCAGATGCGCCGTGTAGATCACTGTCTCGTTAAACATCAGCATACCGGCTTCCGCGCGCCCCTGTACCAAAAGCGATTTGCCGTTCTGCCGGGGCACGCTTCCGCCTGCTGTGGGGGCTGCCCATTTGCCGGACGGTGTGCGGCCGAGCCAATCATCCATGATGTCGCTTTGCCATGGGTCGAGCACCGTGCCACCGACACGCAGCAGCTTCACCGCGTCCATGCCGTCGCTCGTCGCATACTCAGGCGCGATTCTTTCGGACGGCTCCTGGCTTCCCATCGGCTTCGCGGCTCGTGAGGATTTCGCTGATCTCGTCGCCATCGGCGCTCACCCCCTCTATTTCTTCGATCTCCCGTATCGTTTCCCGGTACTGCTTTGCCATAGCCGGAAGCGCCTTCGGGTCTATGCACGCATCGATCGCGGTGGCGAGCACTTTTGCAAGCTCCTTGAGCTGCTCTATCCGGCTGCCCTTTGCCGTGATGCTTTTCATTTTCATGCCACTGCCACCCCTTTCAAAAATACCCTGTGTGTAAATCGGCGCTGGGCGGCGATGGGTCGCCAGTACGAGCTCAGGGGTACCCTCCCCACCCTCAGCAAACTTACCAGTTTCCATCACTGATTTTTGGGTATATCTTTTTCTCTTTCTTTTCCTCGAACGGATTTCCTGTTTTTGTGCCCTTCTGCTGATTACAAAAATAATGCGCTGCCTGCAAGTTGTCCCAATCCTCTGCCGCAGACCGCGCCGAAGCATAGCCAAATTCGCGCCAACGTGCTACGGGTTTAATTTCATCGACTACAAACGAAAGCGGGTGCTGCGCGTCGCTCGGCTCGTCATACCGTATCGGGCCGAACCGCCCTTTACATATCCCGCATGGCGCGCCCATGGCTTTCAGCCTGGCACGGTGTTTCCTGCGCAGTGTACCGTTTGCATATCGCGGGTTACTCATCTTCGCACCTGTTTGTTAAATCGTCTGTGCGGCTCTCCACGCCGTTTTCACTCTCAACAGGTGAAACTACCCTCGCACCGTCCGAAATCGCCGCGTAGGGGCACACAGAGAGCATACAGAAGCATGTGCCGTCTAAGCATTCCGCCCAAACGCATTTGCAGCCCCTCGGGCACACCCGGTATTCTCTTTTCACGTGCACCCCTCCTTTCGGCTTTTGGGCATAAGAAAAGCACCCACGCAACAGCGCAGGTGCTCTCTTTGTTGTTCACTTACTTGTACTTGAATTCCGCATTCCCGGCGATCTCATCGATAAATCGCTGTTGCACGGTGACGATATAGTCTTTGCAAACCTCATAATCGTCAGAGAAATCCATTCTTTCTGCATCCGAAAACGCCAAGATCGAGCCATCTGCGAAGAACCCTTCTCGAAGCTCTTCGAAAATCTGATTCTCCTTTGTGCCTTCGACCTCAAATTCATACGTCCCGCCGACTGGAAGCTGCTTCAGCGTTTGCACGATACCCGGCATACATGCTTCAAGTCCGTCAAAAGCGGCGTTGCAGGCATCCCAGAACATGTATCGTTCTTCGATTTTTCCGATCTGCTCCGCCAGCGCTGTACAGTCTGCTTGCGGGCAGTGCATATCGATTTTCTCGGCGATCTGCTCCAGCAGGAGCTCCAGAACACCGGCATCACGCAGGTTCAATCCCTGATAGAACGAAAGCGGTGCCGGAAGCTGCCCTTTGTCCTGCCCGGCATAGCAGACCGGGATGACCTCAACGCCTCTGGCGCTGCCAAAGCCGGTCTCAAAGTTGATCCACGGGCGCTGTACGGATTTCGCGCTGCATAGGACCAGCATGATGTCGCAGCTTTGAAGCGCGTTCGTAATGCGATCCAGCCATCGCGCGCCGTAGGTGATGCTCTTTTCGTTCGAGGAGACGAACACCTCTATCGCGCCGAGGAAAGCGCGCTCAAAGAACTCTTTCAGCAGGCTTGCGGCTTCCTTTTCTTCCGAGATATGCGAAATGAATAAAATCGGCTTTTTGTTTTCCTTTGCCATAATGCACCTCCGAGGTCGTATAGTGTAAATTATACGCGCTTTGCGAAGGCGTGTAAAGAGAAATCACTCTGCATCGCGAATGATCTCCTCGACGAGCGGCTTGCACTTCGTCCTGATCTTTCCGACGAACGCCGGGTCGGCGAACTCATGCGTGAAAATCGCGCGCCCGAGCAGCTTCTCGCAGAAACGATGCACGTCACTGAAATCTCGAACCAGCAAAAAGCCGGTGTAAGCGGATAAAATAACAGCTTCTTTGTGTGTCATAGTTGCTCCTTGTAGACTTCCTCAATTATCATTATAGGCGGACAAAACGGACAAAGCGGACAAATCTCAAATTTTTTTGAAAATTCTTGAAAATTCTTTTCGCAGCGCTTCCGGCGACTTGTAGCCGTCCATCTCACGCATGATAACTCTCCACCTCGTCCCGTGCTTCATGACACATCGGGCGAGCTTCTGAGGGCGGTAGGCAAGCCTGCCCACAAACGCCTCGACTTCTGCCTTCTGCGCTTCGAGTTCCCGGATACGTTCTGCATACTTCGGATTCGGCATCCCCTGCACGGTAACGCTGTGCAGGTTGAACGGGAACTCGTCCGCGCTCGCCTGCACCACGTCGCTGATCGCCGCGCTGTCTTTCGCTTTTAGCTCTTCGATTTCCGCGCAAATGTCAGGGTATTTCTCCAAAAGTTCTTTTGTCATCGCATCTCCTCCTTTATCACATCGCCACAAACGCCACCGCTGCGGCGAGGCCCACTAAGCCAATCACCACCATGGCTTTTACACATCGCTCAAGCCCGGCGATATTGTCCGCTGCGTCGTACTCCCGCGACTTGCGCATCACGATGCACTCCGTGAGCGTTGCCGCGATTACGAGCACGACCAAGATGATTTTATCCACTAATCTACGCCTCCTCTGTCCCATCTCCATTTTTGCCCTCTCGTGCAGACCGTACAGCGCAAATCGTCCATTCCGCACGGCTTGTTGTAAAGGCATGTGTCGCAGTCCCGCTGCCGCTCGAGCACTTTATACGCCGCTTGATACAGCTTCGCGGTTTTTATCGCCTCCCGAATAACCGCGCACCCATGCACGCCGCAGTTATGCTCATGCCCACAACCGAGGCAGCACAAGGAGTCTGCCAGCGAGCCGGTCTCCGATTCCATGCGCTCAAGCGCCTTGATGAGTTCATCTGTTGTCATATCTGATCTTCCTTTCGCGTCTTTTTTCAACGGCCTTCCGCACGTCGCGGTGAAAGCCTACTTCGTCCACTGCCTTCATGCGCTGCTTGTTCATCAGCAGCCGCATCAGCTTGTACCGCATGTATGTCTGGCACCCGTTATGGCAGCTCACCGAGCGCCGTGGGCACTCCCTCGGGCAGCAGGTCAGGTTCATGGTTTTCCCTCGCTTTCGATTTGTTCCAGTCCGCAGATCAGCACAGAGCCGTCATTTTTCTTGTCGGTTATTTCCGCCTGGTAAAAGTCGTTGCCGGTCTCCCGATCTCTGCGGAAGATAATCGCCGTTAGCTCGTAAGCGCTGCCGCTGTACTGCACTGTGCGGTTCATGTGCCGCTTAACTCCCCGCAGCTCCATCAAAGCTCCTCGATGCGAATGTAGATGCCCGGAATCTTCGCCCAAAACTTTTCGGTGATCTCGGACGCCACCAGCGCATCGTCTTTCCAGAACCCCTGCTGCGTCATAACGTCCTTGAGCAGCTTTTGCAGGTTGTCCGTGTCGGGCTTCGTTGTGCGGTACTCTCCGTCCGCATGGCTGCCGTTCGGGAAGCACCATTTTGTCGTCAGTCGTATGCCGCCCGTGAACGGGCTTTCGGGTCTGTGCCTGCCGATGTAAGCGGCGAGCTTCTGTCTGGCGGCTTTCAAGTTGTCGTCCTCGTAGAACTTTCGTGCCGACCAGTTCACGCGCTTCTCCTGATGCGTTACCGTCGGCGGTACCATCGGTACAAAAAACTCTAATGATGCCATTTGCTTCACCTCGTTAAATTATTGAAATTTTGTCTTTGAAGAAAATTTGCTTTCGTCAAGGGTAGGGGAAGAAGTCGTGTGGGGGAACCTCATGACCCCCACACTTCTTCACCCCTTGACCGTGAGAGAAAGTGAAACGGATATATATACGTAGTATATATACTTTTTCCTTCCCTCGGAAAGAAAGGAAAATTACTCGACTTTTTCTTTCCGTCGACAGGGAAAGGAAAGGAAAATTTCTCGATATTTTCCTTCCGTCGGGAGCCTTAAAAAGCGTTTAAGGGAAAGGGAAAATATCGATATTTTCCTTCTTTCCGAGCCTTGAGAGAAAGTACAGGGAAAGCTTTCCCTACCGATATTTTCCTTTCCCTGTCTTGCTCACTTCGCCGTCCGAAAGCTCAAAATCTTTGCTGTCTTTAAGGTAGTTGCGCACCGTTTTTTCGCTCACGCCGAGGTACTCGGAGAGCTCCTTAACGCTCGCCTTGCCGCCCTCGCCCACCGCTTCAAACGCCGTGTCAAGTGATGCTTCACGCTCCTTTTTGCGCTCCTGCGGGGTCTTCTTGCGTCCGAAATTCTGCTTCCAGCCGGTGCCCTTCGGCGTGGCATTTTCAGCTTGCAGGTCGAGCAGGATGCCCGTTTCGTCCGCCCGGTGGATCGGATAATCGAACCAAAAGTTCTTCGGCGCAAAGCGCGGAAACTCGCGCAGCGTGCCTTCTACACGCCATGCGGACTTTGCGTTTGCAGCTGTACGCGCCCTTGACACATCGCCGAGCATTAAGTTGTATGACGCTTCCCGCAGGTGCTTTTTGCACAGCGCCATCATCTGCGTCGCGCTCAGTCGGTCATCGTCTCCGGCTTCGTCCGCCTTGCGGTAGCGCGTCAGCCAGTCGAGGCACACAGCGCACACCGCGCGGTTCTCCTGCTGCTCCTTGATGCCGTCGGTCAGCTCCAGCTCGATAAGGTCGATAAGCGCATCCGGATCGCGTGCAAACACACCGGAGCCGGACGCACGGTCCATGCTCTTTTTGCCGCCCTGCCCGCCTTTTGAATGGTGGTGGCAGTAGATCACGGCGCATCCGAGCTCCGTGCACACCTTGTCGAACTGGTTGCAGAAATGCGCCATCTGGTCGGCGCTGTTCTCGTCGCCGGTGATGACCTTGTAAATCGGGTCAATGACGATCGCCATGTAGCTCTTTTTTGCGGCGCGGCGAATAAGTTTCGGCGCGAGCTTATCCATCGGCACGCTGCGCCCGCGCAGGTTCCAGATGTCGATGCGGTCGATGTGCTCCGGTGTAAAGCCGAGCGCCGTGTAAACGTCGCGGAAGCGATGCAGGCAGGACGCACGGTCTAACTCAAGGTTTACGTATAGCACGCGTCCCGCCGTGCAGGGAAACGAAAGCCACGGCTTCCCCTCTGCGATGCAGCAGCACAGCTCGATGAGCAAATACGATTTGCCCGCCTTACTGGGGCCCGCCACGAGCATCTTATGCCCCTGCCGCAGCACGCCTTCAATAAGCGGCGGCGCAAGCGCCGGCAGGTCGTCAAAGAATGTTGAAAGGTTTTCTTCGTCCGGCAGATCGTCGTTGACGCTCTCAATCCAGTCGCGCCATTCTTCAAACGAGCTTTTACCGATGTTCGTATCGACCAAAAACTGCTTGTGCTCCCCGCGCACCACACCGGGCATACGCGAAAGCCGCGAAGGGTTGCGGTTCTGTTTGTCGATGTCCAGCCCGTTTTTGGCGCAGACCTTGTACAGATAATCGACGCGTGCGCGATATTCTTCGTAGCTGCCCGCATCGATGCGTACGATCGCGTGCAGGCTCTTGCCGCCGCTGTACACAAGGCAGGCGACCGGCAGTTCCAATTCACGTATGACGGCGTTCTGGCTCGCGATGTCCATACTGTCGGATTCAACGAGCGCATAGCGGTATTCCGTCACGTTCTCGTTTTTCACACCCTTGCCGTCTAAGGGATTGAAGCGGATCCACGCACCAACGGCGGGATTATAGTCTCCGAGCACTGCGCCGAGGTCGTCGCCGCACTTATACAGCGCGCTGCACAGCTCGCCCGCCGTGCGCGTGTAGCTGCCGCTTTTCGGCATATACTTGCCGTCTTTCTCCCAGCTTTCGGTAACATAGCCCACCGTGTCCGTGCTGTCAAACAGCGTTTCAAGGTACCGTATCAGCTCGGCGGCGGGCTCCCATTTTTCGGGCTCGTGAATGTCCTGCGCTTCGATCCAGTTTTTATCCACCACGACGAATTCATCATGGCGGTCGATCGTATCGTTCCAGTCGAGCTCATGGTCTGCCTTTACGGGCTTATAGCCGTTATCCAGCGCCATTTTGACGAGCGTCCCGGCGGTGATGCCGCTGCCCGTAAACGTGTCCCATTTGCGCTCACATTCACCCGGGTGATACCGTTTTAAATCTCGACGGCTCCATGCGTCCCAATCTGCAGCCTTGTACCCAGCATCCTTGAGCGCCATGCCGATGCCCGTCCACTCCGTGTAATCAAGCAAAGCAGGGTCGATATACTCGAGCAGCTCCAAGAGATTCTCGTTGTTATACTCCATTTACGCCTCCGGTCTGAAGCTTTTCGGGTCAATGCCGTACGGCGTGCGCCAGTTGTTTGCAGCGATGCGGTCGATCATGCCGCGGGCGGTCTCGAACGACCATGTGCCCACGTGCTGAAATCCGCGCCCCTCGAGGAATCGTATTTGCTTTGGCGTCGTCAGTCCTGCCGTGCGGCGCTTTTCGAGCTTATCGAGAATCTTCGCCGCCTTGCCTGCGTTGCCGATCTCATCGGGGAAAATGCCGAACTTTTGAAGCGCCGAGATTTGCTTTTCGCTCGGCGGCGACATCTCCCACCCGAACGCCGGCACATAGCCGGAAAGGTCTTCCGCTTGAATGGACATTTCAAATTGCAGCGGATCCACAAGCCTTTTCTTGCGGCTGCGCATCTCGTTAAGCTGCTTTGCAAGCGCTTCTTCGCGCTGCGCTACAACGTCCTCGGATGCCGTTTTCTCCGCTTCTTCAAGGTCAACGGGTGCGCCTGCGGCTTCTTCCATGTTGCGCGTCATCTGCTGCGCGACTTCTTCATTTTCGCAGATGAGGTTCGCGGGGTGGCAAAGCTCGTGGCGTTCCGTGTGCCAGAGAAAATCCAGTAAAAGCAGGTGGTCTTTGCCGGGGTATAATCGCGTGCCCCTGCCCACCATCTGGCTGTATAAGCTGCGCACCTTCGTCGGACGCAGCACCACTACACAGTCTACGCTCGGGCAGTCCCAACCTTCGGTCAAGAGCATACTGTTGCACAGCACGTTATAATCGCCGCGATCAAACTGCTCCAGTATCTCCGCGCGGTCTGTGCTCTCACCGTTGACCTCTGCCGCACAAAAACCACGCTCGTTCAGAATATCCCGGAACTTCTGCGAGGTCTTCACAAGCGGCAGAAACACGACCGTTTTGCGGTCTCTGCAATACTTCATCATCTCGTCCGCAATGCCGTATAAATACGGGTCAAGCGCTGTGCCGAGGTCGGCGGCTTTGTAGTCGCCTGCTTGTACCGATACGCCGGAAAGGTCGAGCTTCAGCGGCACGGTCAGCGCCTTGATCGGCGTGAGGTAGCCCTCCTTGATCGCTTTCGGCAGCGTATATTCATAGGCGAGTGACTGAAACACCGCGCCTAAATTCTTCATGTCTCCCCTGTCCGGCGTTGCCGTCACGCCGAGCACCTTTGCGGTGCTGAAATGGTCCAGTACGCGCCGGTAGCTGTCCGAGATGCAGTGGTGCGCCTCATCGATGATGATCTTGTCAAAATAGTCGTAGTCGAACCCCGCAAGGCGTTTTTCGCGCATCAGGGTCTGCACGGACCCCACGACAATGCGGTACCAACTGCCGAGGCAGCTTTCCTGCGCTTTTTCCGTCGCGCACAAAAGCCCTGTTGCCGTGCGAATCTTGTCTGCCGCCTGTTCAAGCAGCTCCCCTCTGTGTGCCAGGATCAGCACGCGGTCGCCGTCCCGCACGCTGTCCTCGGCGATCTTTGCAAAGACAATCGTTTTTCCGCAGCCGGTCGGCAAAACAAGCAGCGTGCGATCCACGCCGCACGCCCACTCATTTTCAACTGCCTGCCTTGCCTCCTGCTGATATGGTCTCAGCTCCATCAGAAGTCACCCGGTGTAAAGCTCGGTGTCGGCGCGGCGGGTGCCGTTTCCGGGTCTAAAAAGCGCGTTACCTCGTTTGATTCGTGTTCTTGGTTGTCCTTTTCGCTTTTCCATTTGCGGATGCCGATATGCGCACGGCCGCGTGCACCGGGTACGGCAGCCCAGTTCATCTTGAGCGGCTGCCCGTGCTTGCGCTGCCCGATGCACGTGAAGAACGCGCACAGCAAGCCCTCGCAGCGCGTGTGCAGCAAAAGGTTGTGCTGCACGGTGACTACGCCCTCGGGCGTCACCACGTCAAGGTCTAAGATCGCCTTCGGGCAGGGTCCGATCTTCACACCGCCGTTATACCGTGCGCGGGTCAGTTTGCTTACGGTAAAGCTGTAATCGCCCTCCGGGATAATTCTGAAATTACTTTCGTTTTCTATGGTGTCTTCCCAGTCCATTGCTCTTTCGTTCGTTGTGTTTGCCATGATCTATTTTCTCCTTATCTCCTTATACGTCAAACGGTAAATCTCTGTTGCTGCGGATCACTGAAAATACTTTCGGCCATGCGCCGATCAGCACGCCCTGCACGAACGCAGGGTCATAGCTTGAGATCGGCGTGTCTTCGGGGTAATAGCCCTTCTGCCCGATCGCCATTTGAATTTCCTCTGCGGTCACGTGCTCCGGGCGCATGAGGTCTGCAAGCGCTTTCGGCACGTAAGACGGAATGCTGTACGCTTCTTCCGCTGCCGGTGTTTCATCCAAAGCGGCGTTCATCTGCTGCATCGGTACGGCTGTGCCGGTCGGTGTCGGCTGCGCTGCCTGTACCGGCTTGCCGCCGATGCAATGCGCGATCTGCGCGTACTCAAACGGCAGCTCATCCGCCAGACCGAAACGGTTCTTCGCGTCCCAGCACGGGTGGTGAGACGTATACATGACGCGCTTGCCGCCCTGTGCCTTGAACTTCTGCCCTTTGTCGTCCGTCTGCACGGCGAACGTCTTGTAGTTCGCGAACAGCACCATGTCCGCCCATTCTTTGACAAGCGGCGAGATTTGGCTGCCGGTCTTCTTGCCGAGCTTCATCTCGTAGCGGTCATACGCTCCCATTTCGTCCGGCTGTTCAAACTTGCGCATCTGTGCGTGCGCGGTCAGCACGACGTGTACGCCTGCCTGCACGATTTCCTCCAGACTGTTGAGAAACCGCCCGAATTCCTCTTTTTCGTATACATAGCCGTTACCGTAGCCGAAGTCTTCAATGCCCTTCTTCTGGTATCGGCTGCAAATATCGTCGATGCACAGCTGCTCCGCCCAGTCGATCGTATCGATGATGAGTGTGCCGCACACCTGCGGGTTCTGCTTGACGTATGTAAGCTCCTGCCGCAGCATCTCCCAGCTTGTGGGCTTGTCCATGCGGCGCACGTCCATATATTTCGTACTGCCCTCGGTGTCGATGAACAGCGGGTTCGGGAACTGTGCGGCAAAAGTCGATTTACCGATACCCTCCGGCCCGTAAATGACGACTTTTTTCGCCGATTCGATTTTGCCCGACGTGATATTCATTAGAATTCTCCTGCCTTCCATTCTTTTTTCTGCGGCACTTCGCCCTTGACATAGCCGTCTTCAATGATGATCGAGCACTCGCCGCCGGTGCTGACACGCGTCGCAATCGCCTGCAAGCCCTCCTGCTCAAGCCATGTGCCGAAGTCCTGTAAGGTCTCCGTGTCCATCTGTTCAAGCTTATCGATAAGCACAAACCCGCAGTTCGGGTTCAGCTTGCGCACAATCGCGGTCGAGACCTTGAGCTGTTCGCTGCCGCTCATGCTGTCCCATAGGTGCCCGTTGTACGTCAGTTCGCCGTTTTCCACGGATAAGCCCGGCAAAGGCAGCGACGCATTTTTCAGCAGGTCAATCTTTTTCTGCCGCACGTCGTTCAGCTTTGCGGTCATGGTATCGTACTCGGCGCGGTGCGCGTTCGCATCTTCCTCGGCTTTCTCTTTATTGAGGTTCGTGCGCACCTTTTCATTGATGACCTCGATGTCGCGGATATTCTGCTCGAGCTCTGCGGTCGATTCATCGTGCAGATCTTCCGCGCTTTTCAGCGCACATTCCAGGTCACGTTCGGTCTTTGCAAGCTGATGACTGTATGTTGTAAGCTCTGCGCGCAGATCGTCTACTTTCTGCGCCAAACGTTCACGTGATTCACTGAGCACGGCAGCATTCAAACGCTTGCGCTGGTTCTCACCGTTCTTCGCGAGGATCTCCTGCTGCGCCCGGATGAGTTCACTTGCGGAAATCGGCTCCTTCGGTGCATCCGGGTAATACGGCATCTCTTTCGCAAACTTCGCTTTCTGGTCGGCAATTTGCCCGATTGCACGGCGGCGGTTGTAGAGGTCGTTTTCCTGCGCCTCGAGCTCCTTGAGCTGCGGGCCTACGCCGATGATCTTCAAAAGCACCTCGGCTTTCTCGCGCGAAGACGCTTCCATAAATTTCGGCAGATCAATCGCGAGTTCTTCCACGAACTCGTTCAAGAGCTGCTGGCCGGCGCGCTTGCCGGTCGGGTCCGTGACCTTGAGGTCGCTGTTTTTGCCCTTGCGCTCCACCTCAAGCCCGTTACTCATGACAATATGTAAGTGCGGTGGGATCACCGCCCCCTCTCTTACGGCCTGTGACGGGCGGTAACGGTCGCCGCCCAGCGCCCAGGCGATACTGTCCAACACGGAGGTCTTGCCCTGGTTGTTGCGTCCGCCGATGATTGTCAGCCCGTTTTCGGACGGCTCAATCTTCACGGCCTTGACGCGCTTCACGTTCTCAATTTCGAGCTTGTTGATCTTCATCATTTCTTCAACACCTCATTCACGACTGTCTGCTGCTCGATGGTGACGTGATCCGCAGCATACTTAATCATCTCACTCGCGATCTGCGTCAAAGAGATGTTCGTGTCCATGTAGATCTTCTCGATGATCTCAATCGCTTCGTCGGTCAGGCGGATACGGTTCTGCGCATCGATATGCGCCTTCGGTGCGATTTTTGTGAATACCAGCTTATCGTTTTTTACAGTTGTACGTTTTGTCATGTTAAAACTCCTCCTTGAGCACGCGGCGAATGGCGTGGTTTCTGGCCTTATTTTCGATTTCTGTCAGCTTATTGGTCGAAAGCTTTTGCTTCTGAGCCATGTAATAAATTACAGATACGACCGCGCCGTACACGGCAGTTAAATCATCTCCGAGTTTAATATTCGTGGTTACGTCGACGCCGCCGTCCGGGTTTTGCTCTGCGAACAAGAAAGACCCCTTGACATTCTCAAGAATTTTGTCTATACTCAAATCAGAGTGTTTATCCGACTCTTTCGCCGTTTCGACTGCTGTAACAGCCGAAGCGGCATTTTTCTTTTGAATGAGCTTTTCGTAAAGGCTCTGGGCGTCGTCGTGCAAGCTCTCGATATCGATAGAGAGGTCGCTGTACAGCTCCGTTTCTTCGCTGTTATCCGCGACGTTCATCGCCGCTTTCAACGCGTCCGCCATGCCGTCGAAGGCGGCTTCTACTTTGTAATACAGGTTCATGCGTTTCTTTCCTTTCTTTTTCTGTACGCATTGATGTTCACGATATTCCCGCACGACCGTGCGGCTTTTCTTTTCCTGCGCTGCGCGGCGACGAGCCGGTCGATAACGATCTGGATCCCGAGCACAGACCCCATGACCGTCCCGATCAGCATCGCAAAGCCGAGCAGCTTGATTAAGATCATATAAAATCACCCTTTCTTGAATACGTCCATGGTCAGCGGCGCCCAACCTGCGTTCGCCGTGCCCGGCATCTTGCTGTTGGTCTGTTTGCGTTGGCGCGGCACGTAGAACGGCTTGCGCGGCTGCACGGTCTGGGCTTCCAAAAAGCGCTGGATGCCGCTTTCCGGGATGCGGAAAACACTGTTGAGCTTGATCGTGCCGGGAATCTTCCCTTTTCTGATAAGCCCCATAATCGTATCGCGCGAGATGTTCAGTCGCGCCATCACTTCCTGCAGCGTGTAATACTGTTCCATTTTTCTACTCCTTTCTTTTGTTCTCTCCCGCAGCCCTCCCACCTGCCGCCCGTTCAATGACAAGAAAATAATCACTTCGGCGCAAACAAAATGAAATCACGGGAGGTAAGTTCCGGGCGGCATGGGGCAAGGCTGCGAGTACTATATGTGCGAAGACTACCGCTTTATGTTCAAGCTGCAGCACAACATATTGTGTTATATGCTTGACTTTCACCGCAACAAGTGGTATGATATTACCAGAATATGGAAAAAAGAAAGGCGGTGAAAATATTTGAACAAAAAGCAAACAAGTCCCAAGGTGGCTTCCATTGCGTCCAAGGTCATGCGCGACGGTCGGACGAGCAAAGCCAGCAAGTCTGCTGCGGCAAGTGCGTTATCACAAACACGCAGCGGTAAGAAAAAGTAAATAGGTTTCTACCAACTGAGCGAGATGCGCCAACATCTCACTCAGTCTTTTTTTATTTCCCGCTGATCTGTAAGACCGAGCAGGTAATCGACTGAACAATGGAACAGCTCTTGCATGGCAAGCAGCTTATTGGACGGAATCGCGTAAACACCGCGTATCCATGTCCGCAGCGTCTTCTCTGTTATGCCCAAACTATCCGCCAGCTCTTTGCGGGTCATGCCCGCTCGCGCACGCTCGGCTTCTATGTTCTTTAGTGGGTACATTCTCTCCCCTCCTCTCACTCTTTATAGTTGATATTTCTCAACTTTTAGGACAAAAAAAGTAGTATCCGATTTCCTTTGCATCGATGTCCAGAAGGTCGCACAGATTATGGATCTCGCTCTGCTTGAAGTTATATTCACCCGCTAATTTGCGGTTCAACTGTCCTTCACTGAGCCCAATTTTGGCGGCACATTCTTTCTGTGTCAGCCCGCATTCTCGGATTTTACCGCGAAGCGGATTGTAGTTTATCTCCGGCATCAGTCTAACATCCATTGTCTCACCTTCTTTCTGTTGCGGTATCTCAACTACGCTTTTAGTCTACACCACAAGTTGCGATTTGTCAATAGCAAATTTTGAGATTTCGCAATTATTTTTGCAAAACATATTGATTTTTCGCAACCCAGCGTTTATAATACAATCAGACACCATCGAAAGGATGATCGTTAATGTCTGATAAAGCAGCCTCTTTTTCTCAGCGATTAAGAGAAGCACTGGATGCAAGAGGAATGAAGCAAGTTGAGCTTGCGGAAAAATCTCAAATATCAAAATCCAGCATTTCCCGCTATCTTAAAGGTGACTGGGAAGGCAAGCAAAGCGCTGTTTATGCATTGGCAAAAGCTTTAGGCGTAACAGAAGCATGGCTTATGGGTTACGATGTCCCCATGGAGGAAAGCACGTCCGTCCTCCCCACCGAAGCCGAACCGTACAAGCCAATGGGCTATATGCCGGTTCTGGGGCGTGTGGCGGCAGGGCTGCCAATCTACGCCGAGGAAAATATTGAAGAGTACATAGCCTGTGACTTTCCGAATTCTGAAGACTATTTCGCTTTAAAAGTAAAAGGCGACAGCATGAACGCGGCCGGCATCAACGAGGGCGATTACGTTATCGTGCGCAAGCAGGATATTGTAGACAACGGTGATATTGCCGTCGTGCTGGTAAACGGCGATGAAGCCACCGTAAAGCGCTTCTCGCGAACGGATAACACCGTTGTGCTGACCCCTCAAAGCATGAACCCCGCACATCAAGTGCAAATCTATGACACCAAAGATGTGCCTGTTCGTGTGCTTGGTAAGGTGGTCGAATCTCGGCATAAATACTGATTTTTAAAATTAGCTGCGGGATATAAAAGTTTAGTGGAGGTAAAAACCATGAAATTCGGTATTCGGAAACCTAACTACAAAGCACGTTTCAAAGCACGCACTACTGGCAAGCTGAAAAGGAAAATGAAAAAAGCGGTCAATCCTTTTTACGGCAAAAAGGGCGTTGGGTTTATCAAAAATCCATCGAAGTCAATCAAGAGTTCCATTTATCATCGCACCACCGTCGGCGTTCCTTCTGTTCTCCCGAAATCGAAGTCCCATAAGACTTCATCTGCAAGAAAGTCGCCGTCACCAAAACCGGCAAGGGTCACGCAGGTAAGGGCCTCGCAGAATTCTCAAGCCGTTCCTGTGTATTCTGCGAAAACCTATAAGACTACCGGCACGGTTCTGTACATAGTCGGCATCATCGCTTTGCTGATCGGTCTCGTTACTGCTGCTGTCGGCGGTGCATTTTTCATCATTCTGGGCATTGTTTGCATCGTGATCGGTCGCCGCTATAAAAAACAAGCACCCGATACGAACAATATCCCCCCGCGGTCATAAATTTACAGCTAAAAAAGAAAAAGCCCCGCCGGTGCTACCAACACCGACGAGGCCGCCCGGCGAACCGGGTGGACAATATAAGTCCTGAACAAACTATATTGTACCACCTGCCCCGGGCAAAAGCAATAGCCCGGGCATTTTTATGCCCAAAATTAGGAGGTACATATGAAAAAACGAGCAGATGGGCGCTACCAGCGCAAGATCACGCTGCCGGACGGCACGCAAAAGCACGTCTACGGCACAAGCCCGGCGGAGGTAAACCGCAAAGCCAAGGAAATCGAACGCGCCTTCGAGACCGGCATAGATCTCTCAGACCGCACGACCGTCGCACAGTGGGCGAAAAAATGGGTGCAGGAGTACAAAAGCGGCCTGCGCGAAAACACGCAGCGCAGCATCCTGCGCAATCTGAACTTACATATTCTGCCGGTGCTCGGCAACATGCGGATGCAGGACGTGAAAGAGGTGCACTGCCGCGCGGTGATGAATCCGATCTCCAAGTATTCAGAAGACCTGCAGCGCAAGGTACTGAACATCCTGCACCAGCTTTTCAAGACGGCCATCGCAAACGGCATTGTCGCGAGGAACCCTACTGAAAACCTGGAAATCACTCCGCACGCGAAGCCGGAGAACCAAACACAGTTTTTGACCACCGAGCAGCAGAGAGAGCTTCTCTCGCGCGTCACAGAGCCCCGTGCGCGGGCGTTCTGCGCGCTGATGTTATTCTGTGGCCTGCGGCGCGAAGAAGCGCTGGGCGTTCTCTGGACGGACATAGAGGGCAACAAGCTCCACGTTCGGCGCAGCCTCACCTTCCCTGTCAATCAGCCGGATGAAAATCGCGAGTTGAAAACGACCAAGGCGAACCGCTCAATCCCCATTCCGCAGCGCTTGAAAGACATTCTGGACGAAACCCCAAAGACCGCCTTGCAGATCGTACCGAACGCACACGGACAAGAAATGACCCTAAGTGCATTTCAACGTCTGTGGGCACATGTGGAGAAATCCGTCAGCTTCCACGTTTATCCGTACATGCTGCGGCACAGCTATGCGTCTACCCTCTACCGCCTGGGCGTCGGCGTCAAGCAAGCACAGTACCTTATGGGCCACAAGGACGTGCGGACGACCCTCAACATCTACACCCACCTTGAAAACAGCGACCTGCGAGACGCTACGGAAAAGCTGACCGCCCTGTGCCTGTGACCGCCCGAAAATCTGACTACTTTTTGACTACCTGACCCCTTTAAAAAGGCCTTAAAAAAACGATATTCAGAAAATGAAAAATCCAGTGTCAAAGCCAAAAAACGGCTTAAACACTGGACTTTTTCTTGGAGCTGCTAACCAGATTCGAACTGGTGACCTCGTCCTTACCAAGGACGTGCTCTACCTACTGAGCCATAGCAGCATACGCAAAAGGCAAGATGAACTCGCCTTTTGTGGCGACCCGGAACGGGCTCGAACCGTCGACCTCTAGCGTGACAGGCTAGCGTTCTAACCAACTGAACTACCGGG
>CAKUBN010000047.1 GCA_934643185.1 uncultured Eubacteriales bacterium | reverse complement strand
AATATCCTCTAAATGATTTAACGCTTAACAGTATAACAAAAAAGGCGAAAAAGGTCAATTAAATACAAGAAAGATAATTAAATTTTGGCATTTTGCTGAATTCGCTGTGTGATTTATAGCAAAAACGGCAGTGGGGTTCGGCAGAGATTTATAATGCAGAGCGGCGTGAAAAGGACGGCTTCTTCTCCATTTTTTGGCGTATACACTGGCTTTTCTGCAAAATGACCATGCCCACTCTATGCCATACGGTAAGAAATACGCGGCGGGCGTCACGGTCCAGCGCAGAACCGAGCGCGGTGAACAGCAGAAGGCTGCATATACAAAAGACAGCGGCGCACAAAAGCAGTGCAGGATAGGTATGGAGCGAGAGCGGCAAAATTTTTGCGGAAAACCACAGCAAAACAAACAGTGCCCCATTGCACAGAAATTTTCGGTAGGTGCGCCGGGCAAGCGCGTGCAGCAGCTTATAGGACGCGTAGAGGATCATATCGTTCGTGCGGTACAAAAGCGCCGCAATCGTTCCGATGAGCACGCCGTACGTGCCGAG
This sequence comes from uncultured Eubacteriales bacterium, assembly GCA_934643185.1. Taxonomy (GTDB): domain Bacteria; phylum Bacillota; class Clostridia; order Oscillospirales; family Acutalibacteraceae; genus Hominenteromicrobium. The sequence goes on along the minus strand of CAKUBN010000047.1, from coordinate 18,051 downwards.
CGGCTTAACGAGCAAAAGCGATAGAAAAAGATTGACGGCGGATTCGATGACGGAGTGATTCTGCGTTTTTTGAAAATGCCCTGCGTATTCGATGACGCGCTGGGCGGCGGCGCGCCCGTTTGAAAGCAGATAGGTGCAGACAAAAAGATGCGGCAAAACGGGATCAAGATACGAAATATCGGTCACGCCGGCGGTGTAGAGCTTTAAAAACGGCAGAATGAACACGTCGGCCGTGAGATACAGTGCGAACGTGAGCGCCATGTTGTACGTTTCAAATGCGCGGTAAAGACGCAAAAACCGCGCGCGATCGGTGTGGTACGTTTGCCCCATCACGAACGATACGCTGCCGTTTATGGCGGAGACCGCCGTGCCGACCATGCCGAAAAGCATGACGTACATGGAGTAGACGCTGGTCGTTTTCAGCCCGCAGACGACGGAAAGCAGCAGTACATCGGTGTTTTGAAAAATCAGACCGGAAATCTGGTGTACGAGCACGGCACGGTGCTGCGCAGTGGCGCTTGTGTTTGGCGGCGCTGCGCGGTCAAGCCACGCATATTGCTTTTTGGCATAAAGCGTGAGCAATGCGGTTTGCAGCAGGCCGCATAAAAAATAGAGCAGCTGCACGGCGATGAGCGAAAAGCCGCAGACGAGCAGAATGATCTTGCCGAGGCTTATGGAAATATTCAAAAGTAGGTTGGCATTGATGAGCACGTATCCCCTGCCCTCTGCCTGCAAAAGTACGCGGTATTTTGCCTGAAACAGAAAGCGCACGGCCTGTCCCATGCCGCCGAGCAAAACCGTGAGCAGTACGGTGAAAAATGACAGCTCGGTCTTGATGAAAAACGGGAACAGCACGGAAAGCCCGCAAACGAGTGCGGCGTAGGTGATGCCGACTTTGGTGTATTCCCGATGGATCGCATTGAAAATGCCGCTTATGGCGGCTCTATCTCCATTTGCGGCGGGCTTATACAGTGCTTGCAGCGCCGCTGTGCCGATGCCGCTTTCGAGCAGGTCAAGATACACGAGCGCCTGCTGCGCGGCGGAAAGCAGCCCGTTTGCTTCAGAGCCGAGCTGCACGAGCACGAGCCGCGGAATGATAACGCCGAGCGCGATGGAGACAAATTGACTGAAAAGCCCGGAAAAGGCGTTAAAAAAACTCCTTCTTGCACGCATATTACTTTGCAAATACGTCGCACAACGTGCGGATGATGCGCTGATCCCGCCAGCGCAGATAGCGGCAGCCCGCATGCCAGATGGTGCGCAGCGCAGGCAAAATTACGGTATCGCCCTCCGGCGGCTCCTTGAGCAGCTGCGGCGAAACGGCGGCATTTGCTTCCAGCAAAAGTGCGAGCAGCTCCGGGTCTTCTGTTTTTAAAAAGCGCTGGGCGTAAAAATCCGCCTCGCGCATCAGGCGGTCGCAGCACAGCGTGTGGATTTCCGGCAGCTCCTTTTTCCTGGAGAGCTTTAGCTCGGCGATGAGCCCGCGCAGGTAATCCTTGGTGCAGGTGAGCGTGATGCGTTTACCGGAGTGTGTGCCGTTGTAGCGGTAAACCATGTCGGGAACGGCGTAGTATTCTTTGGCCTTTAAAAGCGTGCAGAGGAGAAAAATGGGGTCTTCGTACACGCGCAGCGGCGGAAATTGCAGCCTGTTTTCAAGCAAAAAACTGCGTTTGTAAAGAAACCGGGCAAAAAAGCGGTCAAGCGGTTCATCGCAGGTGTTATGAACGCCCTCCTCCGTGAAAACGAACATGGGGTGCACGTCGTTTCCCTTGGCTTTTTCAATGGAGCCGCCGCAGACCATGGCACCGCTTTTTTCGGCGGCGGTTAAAAGCGTTTCGAGCACATACGGACCGGGATAGAGATCATCCGCATCGAGAAATGCGACGTACTCCCCCTTCGCTTCTGCTATGCCCCTGTTGCGTGCTACACCCGCGCCGGCGTTTTCCTGCGTAAGGCACCGCACGCGGCCGTCTCTGCGCTGGGCGCTCGTTAAAACATCTGCGGAATGGTCTGTGGAGCCGTCGTTGATGCAGAGAATTTCGATATCGGTAAGCGTCTGCATAAAAACGCTGCTGAGTGCCGTTTCGAGTGTGTCTTCCGCGTTATAAACGGGCACGATCACCGAGATTTTGCACATAGGTCTTCCCTCCTTCATAAAGCTTAAAGCACAGCTTGTGCAGCACGGTGCGGTTTCGTCGGTAGAGCTTTTTAATATCGCGCGTCACAGCACCATGCTTTTTCAAAAGGGCATATTGCTCCTGTAAAAGCGCCGCATCCCGAAAATCGATCGCTGTGTAAAAGCGCTGCAAGGCGTATCGCTTTTCGATCTCATCTAAGCACTTTTGATGTTCGGCTTCCGGCATTTTGATCTGCTTTGTGGTTTGAACTAAAATTGTCTCGTGCTCTGCAATGCGGCGCAGCTTGGTGCTTTCGGTCACGTCGCCCGCGGACATGCTGCTTTGGTACCGCACATAGCCGTAAAGCGGCTCATCTAAAAAGGCGTGCGGGAATTTGTAACACACTGGCAGCATCAGCTGATAGTTCTGTCCGCGCCGTGCGGGGTAGATCATGCGGTTTGGCGTGGCTTCGTCCAAGCAGTGCATGCGGATCATGTGGCAGCCGGCGCACACCATGCCTTCGCCGCGCAGCAGGTACCAAAATTGTGTGGGCTCAAAGCGGTGCGAAAACCGTGCAGCCTCGCGGTAGAGCGGCGTTTTAAGGTCGTTTTCGTCAAAAATGAACGCATCGCTGCTCACGGCGCCGCATTCCGGGTGCTGCATCAGGTAGGCGGCGCGCTTTTCAACAGAGCCCGGCAGCAGAAAATCGTCCGGGTCTGCCCAGCAGAGAAAATCGCCGTGCGCGTGGAGCAGCCCCGTTTGTATCGCGCCGCCAAGCCCGGTGTTTTCCTGCGTTAAAACGGTATACGGTATGCCGTTTTCTTTTAAAGTTGGCTCAAAGGCTTTCAAAAGCGCGGATGTATCGTCTGTGGAGCCATCGTCGATGCAAATGAGCTCTAACGGACGATAGGATTCATCGATGACAGAGCGCATGAAGCGTTCGAGCGTTTTACCGCAGTTATAGCACGGCAGAAGCAGCGTTACGAGCGGATTTTTCATTTTTTCCCTCCTGCAAGGTGCGGCGAAATTCCTTCAGCGCATTTTCGTATGCGGTGGTCTTGGTGTTCAATGTTTCGGTGATCTCCGCCGCGTGGCTGCATAGCCGAACCCAACTGCGTGTGACGGCAGTCTCGTCCGCGATATTTTCAATGGGCAGCATGTAGGGCGTATCGACGCCGAAAATATTCTCTGCAATGCCCTTGGCTTTTACGGAGTACCCGAGCGCGAGCGCGGGCACACCGGAGGAATACGCCGCGATGACCGCGTGCGTGCGCGCGCCGACGAACGACGAGCACAGCGCAATGACCGATTTGAGCTGCGCCGCGCTTTGGTCTTTGATAAGGCACACGCGGCTGCTGTCCTGAAACGACGTATACAGTCTTTTGAGCGGCTCGCGGTCGTCGTTGCCGCTTTGCACAGCGTGCGGGATGAGCGCCACGGCGCTGTCTGTTGTGCGCAAAATCGTATCGATCAGCGCGGTGAAATTATCAAAAATCAGCCTTTCGTTTCGCGCATGGCGCAGCAAAAGCGGGCTTATGTTGATGCCGACCGTATTGTGCGGCTGAAAGGCTTCGGGGATCTCTGCGCCGCGCGGCTCCAGCAGGAAGGCGGAATCCGGGCAAAAAGAGACGTTTTGCAGACCGGCGCTTTGCAGTGCGCGCAGCGTTTGGGTCTCGCGCGCCGTGATGCGGTCAAATGCGGCGAGGTCGCGCAGCAGGGCTTTGCTGTGAAGGAGCTTTGGCTCGATCGAACAGCCGAGCAGCATGCTGCCGCCTGCATACCGCCGCGCGAGGCGGTGCAGCCGAATGTGCTTTTGCATATCTTCGTAGCAGTACACGTCGCCGCCGATGGAGACGAGCATATCGTCGCGCGTGAGTGCTTGCAGCGCGGCGTGGTACGGCAAGACATCGAGCGGCGTGTAATCGTTTAAAAGCTTTAAGCGCAGATAAGCGTTCAAAAACGACAGAGAGTATTTGCGGACGGTATCATTGCGCGCAGGCCGCACCTCCTGTACGACGAGCGGACGCGCTACGCCGTATTTGGCGTCTTCCTCCGGCGCTTCAGAGAGCAGCACGGTGCGCCCGGGGCCTAAAAGCTTGGAAACAGTGCGCACGAGTGCTTCACACCCGTGGTTTGCGCTGCCGATGTGGTCATACAGAACGTAACGCACGCGCGTTTCCCCCTTTCAATATCGTTTTTGCACGTTTTGCAGCTTGATATACGGTGAGGTGCAGCCGCAGCGCGGGCAAATTTTTGCGCTTTAAGCAGTGCACAATGCACCGAAAAATGCCGTGCAGCTCTTTTTCGGAAAGCATGACACAAAGCAGTTCATCCGCCATGATCTCTTCGGCCCGTGCGATGGGATCGATTCCGATATCCGGCGCATAAAAAACGGAAAACGCCGCGTAATCACTGAGCTTTTTGCGAAAGAACACTTCGAATTCCGTGTGTTTTTGCTCTGCAATGACCCAGTGCGCGATCTCCTTTTGCAAAAGGAGCTGCTTAAAGTGGTCTGCTTCCCGGCGCAGCGGATGCGCGGTGTACTGCATGGCGCAGTGCGGTGTGAGCAGCACGCGGCTGTTTGCGCGGTAAAGCTGTACTAAAAATTGCAGATCTTCCGCAAGCGCCATAGTTTCATCAAACGCGGCACCGGCGGAGAGAATCTTTTCGCGGCGCAGGAGCTTGTTCCAAAGGTAGCCGAAATATCCGGTTTCGTACTGTGTCTGCATAAAGCAGCCAGGAAGCGCATTGGGCTCTATGAGACCGTATTTCGGCGGCGTTATGCGTGTGACGCTGCCGTTTAAGTCCATTTTTAAATAGCTGCCCATGAGAATGTCGGCATGATCGAGCTGCGGCTCATGCAGTGCTTTTTCGAGAAAATCCAGAAACGGCAGGTCGTCGCTGTCTACGAACCACACCCATTTTCCGGTGGCAGCCTCCAAAGCGAGGTTTCGCGCGTGGGAAACGCCGCTGTGGCGCTGTGCGAGCACCGTAATGCGTCGGTCTGCGGCCGCAAAACGCTCTAAAATGCGGCGAGTTTCATCGGTGGAGCCGTCGTCTACGGCGAGCAGCTCGAAATCGCGAAACGTTTGCGTGCACAGCGCGGAAAGCGTTTTTTGCAGGTGCTTTTCCTCGTTATAAACGGGCAAAATGATGCTGACTTCAGGCATAGCGCGTCCTCCTTTGCAGCCACAGGCACACAAGCGGCGTGCAGCGGTATTGCATGCACAAAAGCTGTATGGTGAGCTTAAACGGAATATGCCGCGCGGGGCGGTTTTGCAGCGCAGCCTTCAGCGCTTCGTCGTTTAAAATGCGGTCGATCTCCATTTTTTGCGTATCCTTTGGCAAATCGCAGGCTTCTCCGAGCGCGGCGCAGGCATAGTGGATGAGGTGCAGATCGAGCTGACGGCTGAAATCATATTCTGTGCAGCCTTGAAACAACGTGCACAGCTTTTTGTGCATGCGCTTGTAGCATTCCCATGCGTCTGCCTTGTGCGTTGTGGTGATGCTGCCGGGATTGCGGTGGTACTCGTAAAGCCCTTGGCCCTTTAAGTAAAAGAACGAAGCGGCGCGGTACCCTGCGCACGCGCTGAAAAGGTTATCTTCGGAATACCGTACGGTATCGTCAAATCGCAGGTCGTATTCTTTTAAAAACGATGCACGGTATAAACAAACGCATACGGATAAAAGCGGGCCGTATTCGAGGTCATCGCGCATGATGAGCTGCGGAAATACACAGCGGCGGATCTTGCGTTTGTCGTAATACCCGCCGTGGAGCGATGCAGAATGCAGCGTTGGCGGCTTACCAGGCTCTATGCGTGTAAAGTCGCAAAAAACGAAATCGCAGTGATACTGCTCGATCTTCTGCAAAAGCGCTTCGAAAAATATCGGTGCTATGGTGTCATCGGCATCGACAAAGCCGATGAACTCCCCGCTTGCTGCAAGCAGACCCGTGTTTCTCGCGCTGCTGAGGCCGCCGTTTGGCTTATGCAAAACGCGTATGCGGCTGTCTTCTTTTTTGAGCCGTGCGCATAAAACGGGACTTGTATCGGTGGAGCCGTCATCGACGAGCAAGATTTCGATATCGCGAAATGTCTGCGCCATAAGGCTCTTAACGCACCGCTCGAGATATTTTTCGGCGTTGTAGATCGGTACGATGATGCTGATCTTCGGCATGATTTTCCCCTCCTTCGGCAAATTTCAGAACTTTTTCCGCTTCTTTTTGCAGTGTAAAATCCGTGCTGCGGCAGGCAGCTTTAAGCGCTTCCTGCTTCCTCCTATCTCGGATGAGCTCGGCGAGTGCATCTGCAAAACCGTCTGTGTCAAGCGGCGCGATCACGCCGTCTATGCCGTCTCGCAGCTGACTGCGCGCCGTTGGAAAATCTGTGATGATGACGGACTTTCCAAGCAGCTGTGCTTCCCGCACGGCGACGCATTTGCCCTCGTAAACGGAGGGCTGCACGTAAATATCGCACATGCGCATGTAGGGGTACGGGTTTTCTTTTTTGCCGAGCAGCACGACGAAGTCTTCCATATGTGCGCTTTGAATGGCTTCGCGAATTTGTGCTTCCCGGTCGCCGTAACCTAAGATGTACCACTTTACGGAAAGGCCGCGCTTTAAAAGCACCGTGCACATTTTGGGGATGGCTTCAAAGTTTTTGGCCTCGCAAAACCGGCCGACGGAAAGCAGCACGGTCTCGCCCGCTTCGCGATACATGCCGGCAGCCGGCAGCAGCGATTTGTACTCGATGAGCTCGCGCGCAAGGCAGTTTTCGACCGTGACGGCTTTTCGTGAAAACGCAGGATACATGCGCCGAAAGGCTTCCGTGCAGCTTTCGGAAACACTGACGACATAGTCTACGTTCGTATACACACGGCGGTCGAGCTTGGGATTTGGGTGTTGTGTGGCGTAATCCGTGTGGTTCCACGCGACTTTGTACTTGGCGTTTACCTTGTGCACAAGCGTATCGGCGACGCCGAGGTACTGCGCGGCAAGATCATACTCGCCCGGGATATTCGGCAAAAACGGCTGCAAAAACGCGGAGATATACTGCAAGTGCGTCCACGTGCCGGTGGGTTTTCGCATGAAAGTACCGTACAAAAAAAACGCGAGCTTTGCGAGTAATCGTGCGGCTGCAAATCGCAGTCTGCCATGTTTTACAAGCGACAGGATCGGCTCTGTATAGGCGCGGTATGCAGGGATTTCCGGCAGCAGACGCACATATTGCGGCAGGTCTTTTATGAATTCTCCCTCGCGGCGGTACAGAAAAACGGAGACCTGCACGCTTTTGTTTTCGAGCGCTTCCAACAGTCCGATAAGGCTGCGCTCTGCCCCGCCGATCTCCAAAGACGGCAAAATGAAAAGCAGTTTTTCCGGTTCCGTTTTAAACGCCGCCTTTCACTTTTTCTTTGATGCGCGGGTGGTCGGCAAGCAGGCGGTGCAGCGGGCGCGTGAGCTTGCTGCGCAATACCGTGCGGCGGTTCATCCAGCTTTTGGCGTACCAGTGCACGGCGTAGGTGCGGTCTGTGATGTAGAGCCGCCCTGTGGCATCCTCATAGGGGTTAAAGTATTCTTTGGAAAAGACGGTCGCGCCCTGCAAAGCTTGCCGTTTGCCGTTTGGCTTTAGGCCGCATTTTAAAAGTGCCTGCGTGTTGAGCTGCGGGCAGCCGATGACGCCGTGTTTGCCGTCGAGCAGCGGCGCGTACTGCTCCAGCATGAGGTGCACGAGCGGGTGGTGCTTTTCTGCACCGAAGCCGAGACCGGTCGCGACCATGCGGTCAGTCTCGAAGGCAAAAAACGCGTGTTCGCCGCAAAGCGGGTCTAAATTGCGCACGAGCTCGACGTCCACGTCAAAATAAAAGCCGCCCTCGTTTTCGATGATCTGCAAGCGGGCGTAATCGGAGAGAAACGCGTACTTCTTTTCTTTGTAGCACATCTCGGTGTAATCGTTCTGATGAATATTGAAGTTATCTTCGTTCCACTCCAAAATCGTGTAGTCCGGGCAGTGTTTTTGCCAGCTTTCTATGCATTTTTTGGCTTTGTCCGGCAGCGGTGCGCGGCCAAACCAACAGTAATGGATGATTTTCGGGATCATGCGGCCTCCTTTTGCAGCTTGCGTTCGGTGCGTGCGGCCATCAGGCGGATGAAAACGGAAAGCCCTGCGCCAAGCGGTGTACACAGTGCCGTGAGCGCTTTTTTCGGCGAACGGAGCAGCAATGTCGGCTCTTTTGCGAGGAAGCACGCGGCATCGTAATGGATGCTGTCGAGCGCGGTGCGTTTTGCGGCGGTCGAATATGTAAGGCAAAGCTGCCGCCAATACAAAAAACCGCGCGGGTTTTGGACGTATTGCTTCCACATGGTGCGCGAGGAACCGTCTTCTAAATACGTCACGTGGCACAGCACGCAGTTTAAAACGGCAAGTTTGTAATCGCGGTCGATCAGTCGGTATTTTGCGGCGAGCGCTACATATTTTTCGTTTGGAAACACCGGGTACGGCGGGTATTTTTGGATGACATCCGTGCGGTACACAAGCTTTTTGTCCCCTTTGCCGCCGTGCGCATAGTAGCCGCTGAGCGTCGTTTCGGTGAGATTTTTCGGGAAGCCGGCGCCGATAAGTTTGCCATGCCCGTCATCGTCGAGTCCGATGAGCCCTGCGTAGTTTTTGCTTTTGACCTGTGCCCAGCGCTTTTCGATTTGCTCCACGGCGTCCTTGGCCAAACGGTCGTCGGAATCAAGGCAAAGGTTCAGCTCGGTCTCAATATGCGCGTAAGCGGTGTTGTGCGCGGCGTGCATGCCGCCGTTTCTGCGGTACAGGTATCGAATGGTAAACGTGGTTTCCGCCCGCATCCAGGCGGAGACCAGTGCGGCGGTGCAGTCGGTGGAGCCGTCGTCTACGATGAGCCATAGAAAGTTTTTGGACGTTTGCGCTTTTAATGAACGATACGTTTCCGGCAGCGTGTGCGCGCGATTATACGTCGGCGTAAACACGGTTAATAGGACCATGGGCGTTTTCCCTCCTTCTTTGTGCGTCTTTTTGCAGGTAATATGCGGTGAGCATGCGCGCGTTCTCGCGAATATCAAAGCTTTGCAGCATGGGCTGTGCGGCGCTGAGCATCTTGCTTTCCACCAAAATGACCTCTGCCCATTTGGAGGGCGGTGCGGAAAGCGGGAGCTGCCGGGCGCGCGGTGTTTGCAGGCAGACCTTCGGTACGCCGTCGGAGACAAGGCACGGCAGCCCTGCGGCCTGCGCTTCCAAAACGGCGAGCGGCATGCCTTCGTATAAAGACGGCATGCAGAAAATGTCCATTGCCTGCAAAAGCGCCGGAACCTCCTCCCGCACGCCTAAAAACAGCACATATGGCGTGAGCCCAAGCGCGGCAGCACGGCTTTGTACGGCTGCCCGTTTCTCCCCGTCGCCGACAAACAGCAGCTTTGCTTTTGTACCGCATGCGCGCAGGCTGTGCAGGACATCCAAAAGAAAGATCTGATTTTTCTCTTTGCGAAACTGCCCGACATGCCCGATGAGGAGCTCCTCTTTTTCGATGTTGAGCGTGCGCCGCATCTCTTCGCGCACAGCTTTATCAAAACGAAATTTCTCGGTATTAATGGCGGCCGGCAGCACGAAAAACGGTGCATTGCCGAACATCCAGCGCCCGGCATCTTCTCCGCAGGCGAGCAGATCGGTCGCGGTACGCGGGATGATGCGTTTATACAGGCACTTTATGGGATATTTAAAATCGTGCAGCTGGTTTGTGGTATGTGCATGGGCGATGCGCACAGGTACGCCGTGCTGCTTGGCGCAGCCGAGCACGATGCCGGAGAGACAATCAAGATGCGCGTGCACAACGGTGTACTCTGGGTGTGCGGAGAAGAACTTGTGCAGTGCGTGACGGTATGAGGGGCTGAACGGATTTTGCCGCGGCACGGTGAAGATTTTGCCGCCGAGAGAATAAATTTCTTTATCATACGCGCCTTCCCTTGCGCGGTGCGTCAGAAAATCGAATTGCACGCGCGTGCGGTCAATGTGGCGGTAGTAGTTCATCAGCATCGTTTCCAGCCCGCCGCGGTCCATGCAGGTGACGGCCTGCAAAACACGAAGCATAACGGTTTCCCCCTTACATAAGGCCGAAGGTCTTCAGCCCGTAAAAATAGAAAAGCAGATAGAAAATGAGCATCGTCGCCGTTAAGATGCGCGCGGAGCGTTTGGAGAACATGTGGTGTAGCTCCCACGGCAGCAAAATGTAGTTATATAGCGAAAAGTATATGGGCAGCCGCCCGATGAAAATGCCGCTTGTGAACGCCGAGATGAGATAAATGCCGGTCGATACAATGGACATGTTGACGCAAAGGTCAATGAGCGGATCATCCTCCGCGCGGATGAACCGTAAACCAATTAAAGAAAGCAGCGTCGGTACGGCATAGACCAGCACGCGCAGCAAATTGGTGCCGTCATCCTCAAAGCCTTTCCAATCGCTGACGACATCTTCGTACTGTGTTTCCTGCAAAAGCAGCTCCAAAACGTTTGTGAAGCGGTCAATGAAAAGCACCACAAATATGGCGAGCAGGATAAAAACGAGCGTTTTGCGGTTCCATGCCTTACCGCGCGTGAGGAAGATAAACGGCAGTGCAAGCAGTGCCGAGGCGTGCAGTGTGGCGGCAAGTAAGATGACAAGCGCGGCTTGCCCGTGTTTTTTGCGCAGCAAAAGCGGACAGCAGGAAAAAACGAGCGCTGCTGCCAAAAACTGCCGCATGCCGTTCATCATCCAGGAAATGTAATCTGTGGAAGCGATGAACAAAAACAGGCTGATGCAGTAGCTTTCCGAATAATGCCGATAGTTTTTAACGAGCGGCCAGAGCTGCAGCGCTGCGAGAATGCAGAACCAAACGCGCACCTGCCCGCCGCACAGGAGCTTAATGAGTGCAGAAAGCAGGAAAAAACCGTGGTCTTTCTGCAAAGACCGTATGTAGTCGGGCAGTGCGCCGAACGTGCTTGGCATTTCGGAAAACGCGTGCATGTAGTTGTAGGTATCGCCGATGTCGCCGCGCAGTGTGCAGAAAATGAGCAGCGGCAGCACGCCGAGCACAGCCCAGAGCTTTGTGAACCGCACCGTCTGCGCGCCGCAGACCGTCTCGCTTTGCCGCACCTCCAGTACGGCGGAGAGCGCCGCGTAGATCAAAAGCCAAAGGAGCATCCAAATGTAACCGGACATGGGGTCTCCTTTATGCCGTGACGCGCCGGGGCTGCGGTGACTCGTTTTCGGCAGTGACGACGCGCAGGGTTTCGGCAACAACGCTGGCTTTGTCAAACTCGCGCTCCATTTTGCGGCGGCCGTTTTGCCCAAGCGCTGCTCTTTGCGCTGCGGAAAGCGCCAAAAACGCGCGCATGGCAACGTATAAGCTATCGGCATCCTTCGCGCGGCACAAAAGGCCCGTTTTGCTGTGCTCTACGGCTTCCCGGCAGCCGGGAATGTCGGAGGCAATGACCGGTCTGCCGACGGCGGCAGCTTCCAGCAAAACGTTGCTCATGCCTTCGTGGTAGCTTGGCAGCACCACGCAGTCGCAGTTTTGGTAAAACGGCAGCGGTTCTTTTTGAAAGCCGTAAAATTCCGTCATGCCGCTGGCGACAAGGCGGTCGACCTCCTTCCTGTACTGCTCCTCAAAAAAACCGAGCAGCTGCAAATGCACGTGAAAGCCCTCCGCCCACAGCCTGCGCACGGCGCAGAACAGCTCCTCTACCCCTTTTTCGCGCATCAAACGGCCGACGAACAGAAACCGCGGCGGGTCGTGCGCGGTGTATGGCGTGTAAATGTAGTGGTTAAGGTCTACGCCCGCGCCGTGCAGAACGATCTCTTTTTCAGGCGGCAAAATATGCCGGCGGCAAAATTCTGCCGCGTTGGACTGATTTTCAAAAAACACGTTCTGCACGCGCAGAAACGAAAGCCGGTAAAGCAGCGTTGCAGCGCGGCTGAGCCATGGGCGCTGAAACGCACTGCCGAGCCCCTGTACGGTGGCGTAAAACGGAATATGGTAGCACGTGCAGAGAAACCCCATGTACACATTCGGCTTAATGGCATATGTAAGGACAAGATCCGGCTTTTCGCGACAAAGAATCCGATTGTACGCCTGCAAAAGACGCAATTCGGAAAACACCTGCACGCGCCGACGTTGCATTTTCGTTTCTGTGCAGCGTATGCCCATGGCTTCAAACGCCTCTTCGCCGGTCATGAGCGGCGCCGCAACGACCACCTCAAACTGTACTTGCAGCGCTTCGATCAACTCCCGCCGAAAGCGGTACAGCATATAAAAGTGATTTGCCGCAATCAATACTTTTTTGCGCTTGAATTCGGAAAAATCTTCATTTATCGCGACATTTTCACACTTTTTTGACATGTATCTGTCGGATGAAATCAAATGCGGCAGATGCGACAAAAAGCGTTCAGCTTTGCTTTTACACATTCTAAACCTCCGTATAGCAAGATGAAATGTATCTGTACCGGTGCTGATGCCGTTATTGTACAACGCGAGAAAAAAGAAAGAGGTCGAATTCTTTGTGAAAGCCAGCATTTATTTTTGCTTTTTCTTTGTGTCCGTCAAACAAAGACATTTTACTATTGCTGCGGGACTTTTGAACATAAAAAAGCTCCCTTTACGGGAAACCGTGCGGATGCACACAGTTCCTGTAAAGGGAGCAAAATTGCTATTATGCAGTTTTAAAGCGGAAGCCTGCGGAAAAGCTTACTTTGCGAGCTTTTCTCTGATGACCTCTGCAATGTGCTCTGCGGAAAGGCCGAATTCCTTCAGCAGGTCCACAGCCGGGCCGGAGTGACCGTACACATCGTTGACACCGATGCGCGTGACCGGCGTCGGGCAATGCTCGGAAAGCGCGGTGGAGACCGCTTCACCGAGACCGCCGATGATGTTGTGCTCTTCAACCGTGATGACGCGGCCGGTTTTCTTTGCAGATTCAATAACAAGCTCTTCATCGAGCGGCTTGATGGTATGGATATTGATGACTTCAACGCTGATGCCTTCTTCTTTCAATGCATCGGCAGCCTTAACGGCTTCCTGTACCATGAGACCGGTCGCAACAACGGTGATGTCCGTGCCCTCGCGCAGCGTGATGCCCTTGCCAAGCTCGAACTTGTAATCATCGTTGTTGTTGATGCTTTCCACAGCCAGACGGCCGAGGCGGATATAGCACGGGCCCTTGTGCTCAACAGCAGCGCGAACCGCGGCCTGCATTTCGTAATGATCGCAGGGGTTCAGAATGACCATGCCCGGGATGGTGCGCATGAGCGCGATGTCCTCGCAGCACTGATGTGTAGCGCCGTCTTCACCGACAGAGATGCCGGCGTGGGAGCCGACGATCTTGACATTCAGCTTCGGATAACCAACGGAGTTGCGGACCTGCTCAAACGCTCTGCCTGCGGAGAACATGGCAAAGGACGCCGCAAACGGAATTTTACCGCAGGTGGCCAGACCGGCAGCAACGCCGACCATGTTGCACTCTGCGATGCCGCAGTCAAAGAAGCGCTCCGGGTATGCTTTCTTGAAGATGCCCGTCTTGGTTGCAGCTGCAAGGTCTGCGTCCAGAACGACGATCTCCGGGTATTCAGCGGCGAGCGCGGTAACGGTCTCGCCAAAGCTTTCTCTTGTTGCCTTTTTAACCATTTCAGCCATATCAGCAGCCCTCCAGTTCATGCAGTGCAGCGGTGAGTTCCTGCATAGCAGTCTCATACTGTTCCTTGTTCGGTGCGGTGCCGTGCCAGCCGACCTGATTTTCCATGTAGGAAACGCCCTTGCCCTTTACGGTCTTGGCAATGATGACGCTCGGCTTGCCCTTTACGGTCTTGGCGTGTGCAAAAGCCGCCTCGATGGCATCAAAATCGTGGCCGTCAATGGTCTGTACGTCGAAGCCGAAAGCCTCAAACTTCTTGTCGATTGGCTCCGGGCCGGCAACTTCGCTGACCGGGCCGTCGATCTGCAGGCCGTTGGAGTCTACGATCAGGCAGAGGTTATCGAGGTTATTATGGGACGCAAACATGGCAGCTTCCCAAACCTGACCCTCTTCGATCTCACCATCGCCGAGCAGAGAGTAAACGCGGTAGTCTTTGTTGTCGATCTTGCCGGCAAGCGCCATGCCTGCCGCAGCGGAAATGCCCTGACCGAGAGAGCCGGAGCTCATATCGATGCCGGGGGTGCCCTTCATATCCGGGTGGCCCTGCAGCATAGCGCCGATGTGGCGGAGCTTCTTCAGCTCGTCCACGGAGAAATAGCCGCGCTGTGCCAGTGCAGCGTAAAGACCCGGTGCGCAGTGGCCCTTAGAAAGGACAAAGCGGTCTCTGTCCGGATCCTTCGGGTTCTGCGGGTCGATGTGCAGTTCTTTGAAATAGAGATAGGTGAAAATTTCCGCAGCGGAAAGAGATCCGCCCGGATGGCCGGATTTGGCGTTGTAAACGCCTTCGATGATTCCAAGTCTGACTTTGGCAGCCGTGATTTTAAGCTGCTGCTTATCGCATGAATTCATGGAAGCCTCCTGTGTTTTTAGCGCCCGGCACGGGCAATCCCGTAAAAACCGCAGCGCGAGTCATTATGGTCTTATTATAGCGCATTTCGGTGGCCTTTGCAACGCTCCACGCCAAAATTTCACCCGTTTTTTCGTGCTTTTTGCATATTCACCGTATGTGGAGAGACAATAGGCACAGCGGCGCTTATAAAAGCCTTAATAGGTACGTACAGCTTTTGGCTGCGCCGGAAAAACGGAAAGGACAAAACAAAATTACAAACGGAAAGGAACATCGTTTTATGTCTCAGAGGATCGGCAACCTGCCTGCCAATATCAACATTATGAACCCTGTACCGAACAAGGATGCGAAGACCATTATGAAGCTGATCCGCACAAACGGCAAGATCTCCGGCTATCAGCTTTCGGACGGCACGGTGCTTTCCAAGGCGGATGGCGTGGCGCTTGCAAAGCAGGGCGGTATCCGCGGTGTGGCGATCGCAAGCCGTAACGGCAGCGAATACCTGCGCAGTCTGCCGGACGGCAAGGAGAGCAACAATCTGGGCGACCTCCCAAGCACCGGTTTGCGCGGTCTTTCTTAAAGAAAAGGGAGCCTGCACGTTTTTTTAAAGCGCGGGCTCCCCTATTTTTGTTTATTTTACGTTTTTAAGCGCTTTTTCGTAGATCTGAACGGCAAGCGCGGCCACGGCGGCGCTGTCAAACGGCTTTGCCGCAGCGCGGATTTTGGCTCCATTAAGCGAATCCCGCCGCGCGTACATACGCAAAATGGCTTCTGCCATATCGGCGGGGTCATGCACGTTGCAGAACTCGGCGCAGTCCTTGTTTAAAAAGCTCTCCGGGCCCTTGCAGTGCGTTGATATGACCGGCACGCCGGCCGCGAGCGCTTCCACAGCGGGAATGCCGAACGTCTCGATATCCGAAGCCATCAAAAGTGCATCGGTCCGGCTCAAAATCTCGGCAATCTCGCTTTCGTTCTTGCGCCCGACGAACGTCACGATGTCGTTTAGTCCGAGATCGGCAGCGGTCTTTTTGTAGAACGCTGCCTCCTGCCCGTCGCCAATGATCGTATACAAAAACGATTTTTCCGGGTGCTGCTCCCGCAGAAGCTTTAAAGCCTGCAAGGCGTCTTCCACACACTTGCCAGGGCGCAGTGCAGAAACGGTCGTCAAGCGGAAATGCGCTGGGTCCTTCGGCTCTTTCGCGCCGCGAAACGCCTCTGTATGCACGATGTTCGGCAGTACCTCGGCGGAGATGTTATATTTATCTTTTAAAATATCCGTCATGTATCCGCTGACGCAGGTCATCACGCTGTGCTGTGCGGCATAAAGCCCGTATTTTGCAGTGCTGCCCGCAAAGAAGCGCTCAAAATATGAGGAGTGCTCTGTGATAACGACTGAAATATGGTATTTTTCGCCGAGCTTTGCGGCGGCATATCCGGCGGGCACGGTGACGTGCGCGTGCAGAATATCCGGCTTGCCGTGCTGCTTCACGTAAGCTTTGTAGAGCTTTTCAACGGTGCGGCAGTAAGCGCTGAGCTGTGCATTTGCGCTGAATTTGGAGATGTCCAGCATACGGCGGCAGTGTGTTGTGTAGCCGTCGTGCGGTTCTTCATAGACCTTCTGCATCATGGGGTATTTCGGCAATGCGGAAAGCCCCTGACGGTCTACATAGAGCATATTGGTTTTCACGCCGTATTCCGCAATTGCCGTGCAGAACAGCTTGTGGTAAACGCCGATCAGTTTATCCTCACCGTTTGGGTACCATGTGGGAATGACCAAAACGTGAAGCGGAGAATTTTTCTGCATGAGTCTTTTGGTTCCGATAGCGCGCGATGCGCAGTCTATCGAAAAATCCTTTCATTCGTAGTATGGAAAAAGCTATTTAATTTCTGCGCACGAATGCTTTTTTCGGCATTTTGCAGACCGGGCACACCCAGTTGTCCGGCAGTTCTTCAAAGCTGAAGTTCGGGTCGCTGTACACATAGCCGCACACGGAGCAGACAAAGCTTTCACCGCTGCTCTTATCAAACGTGCTTTCCGGCGGCACATAGGTCGGCGAGCCGACCGGCGACAGACCGTGCATTTCACTGCGGTAGAAATCATACGTCATCGGCGTGCCGATGGCGCTGTCGCTGCCCGCTATGATCTCGGCGGCGAAGACCATCTCCTGCCCTACGTCCATGCCGGAGATGACCTTGCATAAAAACCAGCAGCAGGTATTCTCCTTTACGACGGGCACGCCTTCAATGAGCACCTTGTGGCGGATGTTTTTCAGCTTGTCTGCATTTTTACCGCTGACAAGACCGAGTGCACCGATGACGCTGGCGGGTGTATCTGTGGAGAGTACAGAAATGGTAAAAATGCCGTTTTCGCGGATTGCGGTGCAGCTGTGCGTATCTTTTGTCAGCGCAATGAGCACTTTTTCGGGGTCGCTGCTGGAAATTTGGATGACTGAGTTTGCCACACAGGCGTTCGGGCGGCCGTTATATTTTGTGCCGATGACGTACATGCCGTATGACAAATTTTTAAGGACTGCCGGGTTCATGGCGGTGCACTTCCTTCCGTTATGTTAATAGAGTTTATGAGCTGTGCTTTCGTTTTATGTTTTCCCAATACGCTTTAAACGCCTGCTCGTTTTTGTTGTCTCCGTAGTGATAGTACGAAGCGCCGAGCAAGGCATCCGGAAGATACTGCTGGTCGAGCCAATGATCCGGGTAATCGTGCGGATAGCGGTAAAACTGGCCTTTTTTAGCGACGTCTGAACCGTCATAATGCACGTTTTGCAGCGTGCGCGGGATCACACCGAGTTTGCCGGCCTTCACGTCGCGCATGGCGGCATCTATGGCAGATTCACCGCTGTTCGATTTCGGCGCCGTCGCCGTTAAAATGACGGCATCCGCAAGCGGGATGCGCGCTTCCGGCAGACCGACCATCATGGCGGCGTCTACGGCCGCTTTCACGATGGGGATGATCTGTGGCCACGCAAGGCCCACATCTTCGCAGGCGCACACCATCAAGCGGCGGCATGCAGAGGCGAGGTCGCCCGCTTCCAAAAGCCGTGCGAGATAATGCAGCGCCGCGTCGGGGTCGGAGCCGCGCATGGATTTTTGAAACGCCGAAAGGATATCGTAATGCGCGTCGCCGTCTCGGTCATACCGCATGGCACTGCGCTGTGTAAGCTGCTCTGCAAGTTCCATGGTGATGCGCAGCTCGTCCTCGCTTCGTGCGGCAGCCGTGCAAAGCTCTGCCGCGTTCATCGCTTTGCGTACATCGCCGCCGCAAGCGGAAGCGATATACGAAGTCACGCCGTCTTCGAGCCGGATTTCTTCGCCGAGGTCTTCCGACAAAATGCGGAATGCGCGGCCTACGGCGCGGGCGACCTCTTCTTTTTCCACGGGCTTGAACTCAAAC
>CAKUBN010000046.1 GCA_934643185.1 uncultured Eubacteriales bacterium | reverse complement strand
GGCCACGCCGCCCGTATGCAAAATCATCGATTACGGTAAATACCGTTTCGAACAGGCAAAGCGTGAAAAAGAAGCGAAAAAGAACCAGCGCGTAGTTGAAATCAAAGAGATCCGTTTGTCTCTCAACATTGATACCCACGACTTCGAGACGAAAAGAAATCATGCGACCCGTTTCCTCAACGACGGAAACAAGGTCAAGGTTTCCATCCGTTTCCGCGGCAGAGAGATGGGTCATCCGGAACTGGGTGCAGACATCATGAAGCGTTTCGCAGAATCGCTCGCTGACACGGCAAACGTCGATAAGCCCGCGAAGCTCGAAGGGCGCAACATGCTGATGTTCCTTGCCCCCAAGCCCGTTAAGTAACAATTTCAAGGAGGACTATAAAATGCCGAAGCTCAAAACACACAGCGGTGCTAAGAAGCGCCTGAAGATTTCCAAGAAGGGTAAAGTTATCCGTGGCCACGCTTACATGAGCCACCTTCTGAACGGCCATGGCAAGACTGCTAAGTCCAAGCGCCATGCACGCGGCACGACCGTTACGGATAAGACCAGCGTAAAGGCTGTTAAGAAGATGCTCCCCTACGCATAAGCGAACAGGGCAGCTCAAGTTTAAGTAAAGCATAATCGGAGGTTTTTATAAATGGCTAGAGTTAAGGGTGCGCTCGCTACGCGCAAGAGAAGAAAAAAGGTTCTGAAGCTCGCTAAGGGCTATTGGGGTTCCAAAAGCAGACACTTTAAGATGGCTAAGCAGGCTGTCATGAAGTCCGGCAACTATGCTTACATCGGCAGAAAGCAGAAGAAGAGAGATTTCCGCCGTCTGTGGATCTCCAGAATCAACGCGGCTTGCCGTGCTAACGGCACCACCTATTCCGCATTTATGAACGGTCTTAAGAAGGCTGGCATCACGCTCAACAGAAAGATGCTTTCCGAGATCGCCATCGCGGACGAAGCAGCTTTCAAGGCACTTGTCGAGAAGGCAAAGGCTTCTGTATAATTAAGCTATCCGTGCGTCCGGAATTCTTCCGGGCGCACATTTTTTAGGGTGATAGTTGCAAACGTAAGTGTATTTCTTTGTGCAAAATCGCCTTTGCGGAAATTTCCCGTGTGCCGTAAAATACAGTGCACAGGATTTCTGCTTATTATCGGTAAAAAGGAGTGTGTACCGTGCCAATCGAAAAAATCACCAGCCGTAAAAGCGGCGTCGTTAAAAATGCCGCCGCACTTTTGCAGAAAGCGGAAAACAGAAGTGAAGCAGGCCTTTTCATGGCCGAGGGTGCACGCCTTTGCGCCGATGCCGCAAGGAGCCAAACGGAGATTGCCGCGTGCTTCTTTACGGAAAACGCCGCTAAAAAATACAAAGATTATTTAGATCCGGTTTTAAAGCAGACAGAGCACGCATACTGCATAGAGGAGCACATCGCGCCCATGCTGTCCGATACAAAGAACCCGCAAGGCATTTTCTGCGTGTGTCGCATGCCGAAACGCCGTGCGGACGGCCTGCCTATTTCCGCAGAGTCGGATACACGCCCGTGCCGTCATGTGCTTGTTATGGAAAATATTCAGGACCCGTCCAACATGGGTAACGTGCTGCGCACAGCGGAAGCGCTCGGTGTGCGGCATTTGGCGCTTGTGGGTGCCTGCTGCGACGTATACGCCCCAAAAGTGCTGCGCGGCAGCATGGGCGCGGTGTTCCGCCTCGGCATCCGCCGTTTTGAGACGGCAGAGGATTGCCTGAAAGTGTTACATGCCGAAAATATCACGTCACTCGCTGCCGTGCCGGACAGCGCCGCTACGCCCATCACGACCATTCCGTTTGAAACGGGAAACTGGGCGGTGTGGATCGGCAACGAGGGCAACGGTCTCACAAATGAAGCCATCGAGCATTGTCACGACCGCGTGACGATCCCCATGCGTGGCAGAGCGGAATCGTTCAACGCCTCCACCGCAGCCGCCATTGTGCTGTGGGAAATGGAGCGCAACGGGGCAGGAGGCACAAGCCATGGATAACCGCGTATACTGGATCTGGCTGCAAAACGCGTTTGGCGCAGGCAGCCCGAAGCCTGTGCAGCTCGTGCGCCGCATAGGCAGTGCCGAAAAGCTGTATCAGGGCGGCACACGACTGTGGAGCTCCTTTTCGTTCGTTTCGGATAAAGAGCTTGCCGCGCTCAATGCCTACGGCGCGGAACAGGCCGCCGCAGCGCTCGAGTATTATTTGAAGCTCGGTCAAAAGGTCATCACGCCCGATGACGAAGACTACCCTGTATTGCTGAAAGAAATCTACAATCCGCCCGCCGTTTTATATGTGCAGGGTGATTTGAGCATCCTTTCCGATGCCGTTTCCATCAGCATTGTGGGCACGCGGAAAGCCAGTCAAAACGGGCTCAATGCCGCAAGAGAGATCGCCTACGGGCTTGCGCTCAAAAACGCCGTTGTTATCAGCGGCGGCGCGCTCGGCATTGATTCCGAGGCACACAAGGGTGCACTGAACGGCCGCGGCAAGACAATCGCAATTTTGCCGTGCGGGCTCGAATATCCGTATCTTATGGACAACGCCATTTTGCGCCGCGAGATCGTCGATTTCGGCGGTGCACTTGTCACGGAATATCCCATGCACACGCCTGTGCAGCGCGGCGCGTTTCAGGTGCGCAACCGGCTGATTTCCGGCATGGCGCACGGCGTGCTCATTGCGGAAGCGCCAAAAAAGAGCGGTGCACTCATCACCGCAAAGCATGCTTTAGAGCAGAATCGCGAGGTTTTCGTATTCATTGGCGAAGACGAGAAAGCGTTTTCCGGCTGTATCGCACTGGAAGAGGACGGTGCAGCGCGCATTTACACTGCAGAGGATGTTTTAAAGCCGTTTGCTTCCCGCCGCAGACAGGAGCGTATTGAACAGCTTGCCCGCACAGCGGAAAATATCTCCCATGTCTCCCGCGTTCGCCCGAAGATTGCGTCGCTTTCCGATGCAGAAAAGGAGCCCGAAATAGCAGAGAAGAAGCCTGCCGAGCCGATCCCTGCGCCCGAAAACGACCTTTTGCAAAACGTTTCTGAAGATGCAAAAGTCGTTTACGCCGCACTGAACGATACCCCGAAGCACGCTTCCGAGCTGGAGCTTGAACTGGGCATATCCACGGGGAAAATTTTGGCGGCACTCACGGAGCTCGAGCTTTTCGGCCTCATCAAAACTTATCCCGGCCAGAGGTTTACAAAGGCGTAAAAGTACGCTATACTAAGGTGTATTTGAAAAATCGGAAGCTTGTCCGTTTCGCATTTTCTTTGTTTTCAAATGCACCTAATACATGATTCTTCCACTCGCACATTCGCTGTGCGGTTTAAATAGATACAGAATAGGAGATAGAAAACCATGTCGAAACTCGTTATCGTTGAGTCGCCTGCCAAGGCGAAAACGATCAAGAAATATCTGGGCGGCGACTATGAAGTCATCGCTTCCATGGGCCATGTGCGCGACCTGCCGAAGGCGCGCCTGTGCGTGGATGTGAAAAACGATTTCAAGCCGAAATATGCCATCATCAAGGGAAAGGAGAAGCTTGTTTCCGAACTGAAGGAAGCGGCTGAAGAGGCCGATACCGTGTATCTCGCGACCGACCCCGACCGCGAAGGCGAAGCAATCTCCTGGCACCTTGCGTATATCCTCGGCCTTGATGAGGATTACCACAACCGTGTCACGTTCAACGAGATTACGAAAACCGGCATCACGGAGGGCATGGCGCACCCGCGTTCCATCGACCAGAACCTTGTGAACGCCCAGCAGGCGCGCCGCATTCTCGACCGCCTTGTGGGCTATTCGCTCAGCCCGTTCCTCGCAAAAACGATTCGCCGCGGTCTTTCCGCAGGCCGTGTGCAGTCTGTTGCACTGCGCATCATCGTGGACCGCGAGGAAGAGATCCGCAAGTTTAAGCCCGAAGAATACTGGTCTATCGACGCACGCCTGACCGCTGAGGGCTCCCGCAGCATTTTCGGCGCATCGTTCTACGGCGATAAAAACGGTGAGATTAAAATCACGAACAAAGAGCAGTCCGATAAAATCCTTGCCGACCTCGAATCCGCCGCGTTCATGGTGGAGTCCGTCAAAAAAGGCAAGAAGAACAAGCAGCCTGCACCGCCGTTCATCACGTCCACCTTGCAGCAGGAAGCTTCACGCAAGCTGGGCTTTCAGGCGAAGCGCACGATGAAAGCCGCGCAGGAGCTTTACGAAGGCGTGGACATTGAGGGCATGGGTGCCGTGGGTCTCATCACTTATATGCGTACCGATTCTCTGCGCATTTCTGAAGACGCCGTGCAGGAGGCTGTGCAGTTCATCGGCGAGCGCTGGGGCAAGCAATATTTGCCTTCTAAGCCACGCCATTATAAGGCGCGTGCTAACGCACAGGACGGTCACGAGGCCATTCGCCCCACCTCCGTTGCACTCACACCGAAGGACGTGGAATCTTCCCTTACAAAAGACCAGTACAAGCTTTATAAGCTCATTTGGGAGCGCTTTGTCGCGTGCCAGATGGCAAACTGTGTTTTGAACACCACGCAGGCGGTCATCACCGCAGGCGATTATATTTTTAAAGCAAGCGGCTACAACGTCGCGTTTGACGGCTACACCGTGCTCTACGAAGAGGGCCGCGACGTAGAAGAAGAAAAGGGCAAAGACCTGCCGAAGCTTGAAGCAGGCATGTCCCTGAAAGTCCGCGACCTCAAGGGCACGCAGCACTTTACACAGCCGCCCGCACGCTTTACAGAAGCCTCGCTCATCAAGACGCTGGAGGAAAACGGCATCGGCCGCCCGTCCACGTATGCTGCGACCATCACAACCATCACGAGCCGCGAATACGTCACGCGCGAGGGTAAGTCCTTTAAGCCCACCGAGCTTGGCGAAGTCATTACAAAGCTGATGAAAGAGCGTTTCCCGGACATTGTGAATATCAAGTTCACCGCCGCCGTTGAAAAAGAGCTTGACGAAGTACAGAGCGGTCAGGAAGACTGGGTGCACACGCTGCACGATTTCTATGACGACTTTGAGAAGACGCTCAAAAAGGCGAAGACTGAAATGGACGGCGTGAAAATTCAGCTTGAAGAAGACAAAACCGACCTCGTCTGCCCGAACTGCGGCAAGCCGATGGTCGTCAAATTCGGCCGCTACGGCAAGTTTATCGCCTGCTCCGGCTACCCGGAGTGCAAGACCGTGCAAAAAATCGTCAACGATACGGGTGCAAAGTGCCCGAAGTGCGGCGGCAAGATCATCGAGAAAAAATCGAAGCGCGGCCGTGTGTTCTACGGCTGCGACAACTACCCGAAGTGCGATTTCGTCTCTTGGGACGCGCCGTCCGACAAGACCTGCCCGGTCTGCGGTAAAGTGCTCTTAAAGAAAAAAGACAAAGCCCAGACGCTCTACTGCGTAACGCCGGGCTGCACTTACACGTTCAATAAGGACGACGCGGGGGAGAAAGATGGAGAATAAGCAGACCGTCACCGTCATCGGCGCGGGTCTTGCCGGCTCCGAAGCGGCGTGGCAGATTGCGCAGGCGGGGTATTCTGTACGCCTTTTCGAGATGAAGCCACAGAAGTTTTCGCCTGCGCATAAAAGCGCCGGGTTTGCGGAGCTCATCTGCTCGAATTCTTTGAAGGCTGCGCGCATCGATAGCGCCGCCGGGCTTTTGAAAGAGGAAATGCGCCGCATGGATTCTCTGCTCGTTGCCTGTGCGGATAAAACCGCCGTGCCCGCAGGCGGCGCGCTCGCCGTTGACCGCGACCGCTTTTCAGAGCTCGTCACAAAAGCGATTGAGGAGCACCCGAACATCGAAGTCATCCACGGCGAAGTGACGGAAATTCCCGCCGAGGGCGTGACCGTCGTTGCGAGCGGCCCGCTGACAAGTGATGCGCTCGCCGAGCAGATCACGAACCTTTGCGGCGGGGCGCTCAGCTTTTTCGATGCCGCCGCGCCGATCGTCACGCGTGAAAGCCTTGACATGGAGCACTGCTTTACGGCCTCCCGC
Source organism: uncultured Eubacteriales bacterium (assembly GCA_934643185.1). Taxonomy (GTDB): domain Bacteria; phylum Bacillota; class Clostridia; order Oscillospirales; family Acutalibacteraceae; genus Hominenteromicrobium. The sequence continues at coordinate 13,130 of CAKUBN010000046.1, read as the reverse complement.
TACGATAAGGGCGACGACGATTACATCAACTGCCCGATGAACAAGGAGGAGTACGACGCGTTTTATGAGGCGCTTGTCACCGCAGAGCGCGCGCCCATCCACGACTTTGACGTGATGAATCCGAAGGTCTATGAGGGCTGCATGCCGATTGAAGTCATGGCACAGCGCGGTCACGATACGATCCGTTTCGGCCCGTTAAAGCCGGTCGGTCTGCGCGACCCCCGCACGGGGCACCGCCCGTGGGCTGTGGTGCAGCTGCGCACCGAAAACGCGGAAAAGACGCTGTTCAACCTCGTCGGTTTCCAGACGAACTTGAAATTTCCCGAGCAAAAGCGCGTGTTCGGCATGATCCCTGGCCTGAAAAACGCGGAATACATGCGCTACGGTGTGATGCACCGCAACACGTTCCTCGTTTCACCGAAGCTTTTGAACGCGGATTTCTCCATGCGTACGCGCCCGGAGCTGTTCTTTGCGGGACAGATGACCGGCGTGGAGGGCTACATGGAATCGGCATCGTCCGGCCTGCTTGCCGGGCGCAACGCCGTGCGCCGTTTAGAGGGCAAAGCGCCGCTCATTCTGCCCGTCACCACCATGATGGGCTCGCTTGCAGAGCACGCCGCGCACAGCCCCTCGAAGGATTTCCAGCCGATGGGCGCGAACTTCGGCATTCTGCCCGTCATTGAGCCGCACATTCGCGACAAAAAGGAGCGCTACGCCGCGCTTTCCGCCCGCGCGCTTGAAGACCTTGCCGAAACACTGAAAAACGCATAAGGGACTAAAGATAGAAGAATCCCCCGACAAGCTGAAGCACAGCTGTCGAGGGATTTTTTGCTGTAGTTTTAAAATTTATTCGCCGATAAACGCGTGGTGCTTACGCAGCAGCGCCTGGATTTTCTTCACATCCGTTTCCGGGAAGTCGGTGTGGTCCTGCACGGCGACGGCGGCCGCGACACCGGCGGCTTCGCCCGTGCTGCAGCACGTGGGCATGATGCGGAACGACGCCTGCGCCTCGTGGCTGCCGGAAATGCAGCGGCCGGCGGCAAGCAGGTTTTTGATGTTCTTCGGCATCAGGCTGCGGTAGGGGATGGTGTAGTACGTGCCTTCCTTGAAGTAATAATGGCTCGTGCCGGTGCCCTCCGGGTTGTGGATATCGATGTCATAGTTGCACGCCGCAACGCCGTCTTCAAAATGTACGCAGTCCTTGAGGTCAGAGACCGTCAGCGTGTACACGCCGTCGATCATGCGGCTTTCACGCACGCCGATCTCCGGGGCAGAGGACAGCAGCGTGCTGTTTTTAAAGCCCTCGCAGTTTTCTTTAAGGAACGTGTAAAGCTCGAACATCTGGCGGCGCGCCTCGCGCTCGGCAAAGCTGAGATCATAAAGGTCAAACGGCGAGCGCTTTACGATGCGCGTGGAATTGAGGTGCAGCACGCCGTCTGCCACATATTTGAACTTCAGCACGTCCTCGCGCGGGTTTTTGATCTTGCCGTCTTCGCGGAACTGCTTATACAGCGCATTGATCTTTTCCGTATTTTTGAATGCGAGGTCAACGTCCACGCCGGACATGCGGAAGCACAGCGTCATCGGCTGGCAGAGATTATCCTCCTCACGGCCAATGCGGTACGGTGCACCGGCGCGCGCTGTCAGGTCGGCATCACCCGTAGCGTCGATGAAATAATCGGCCTCAAACGTCATTTCGCCGCCCTTGCCCATGATCGTCACGGACTGAATGCGGTCACAGTCACGCTCGGCACGCAGCAGGTAGGCGTGGAACAGCACGTCAACGCCGCTCTCCTCGGTCATTTCATCAAAAACGAGCTTCAAAACTTCTTCGCTGAATGTCACGCGGTTCGGCATCAGGCCGCCCTTTTTCTCGAGACGATCCAGAATTTCGGTAAAGATGCCGTCGGAAAGCAGCGTCGTTTTGCCGTTGATTTTTGTTGTGTAGCCCATAAACGGGTTGACGTAGCAGTTTCCGGCTGCGCCGCCGAGAAAGCCGCTCTTTTCAAGCAGCAGCACCTTTGCGCCTTCTCTTGCGGCGGAAACTGCCGCTGCGGTGCCGGCAAAGCCGCCGCCGACTACGATTACATCATATTTCATGTTAAACTCCTCCAAGATTCTTAGTGAAAATACGCGCCGTTTTCGCGCAGGGTTTCTCTGAGCTTATCCGTATCGACCGCATGCACGTCGCCGTCTGCGTTTGCCGCAAATGCAGCTGCCACGCCGGCAGCTTCGCCCATTGTGAGGCACACGGGCATCACGCGTACGGAGCCCTGAATGCGCTTATCGCACGAAATGGAGCGCCCGGCGACGATCACGTTTTTCACGCCCTGCGGCAGCAAAGCGCGGTAGGGGATGCCGTGCGATTCGCCCGGGCCGTAGCGTGCATCGCGCTTTTCGTTATCGATCTTACCGGCAGCTGCGAGCTTCGCTTCCTCGAGCGTGTAGTGCACGTCGAGGTAATAACTGTTGCGGCAGATCTCATCCGGGAAATCGGCTTTTGTGACGTAATCCTCCACGGTCAGCTTATAATCGCCGACGATGCGTCTGCTTTCGCGCACGCCCATCACCGGTGCGGTGGCGACAAGGTACGCGTTGCCGAAAGCCTCCGGGAAGTAAGTCGCGAGCGCGTCGCGGTACTGCTTTGCAATGCGTCTGCCGCGCATCATCGCTTCGGAGACTGACTTCGGGTCGGTGGAATCGAGGCCGAATAAATGCCCGGCGTTAAAGCCGATGGTGTTCGGGCCGATGATGTTGTTGCACAGGTGCGTGTCCAAAATTTCCGGGAAACGGTCGTCGTTCGGCAGCAGGTGTGTAAAGCTTTTTTTGTTGTTTGGGTGTATGCCGCCATTTCTGTGCCCGTATTTCGGGTGATATAGGTAGGCATACAAGTCTACATTGGACAAAATAAAACACAGGGTGGAGGGCATCGGCTCGCCGTCTTCTTCAAACTCGTACCTTGCACCCGCCCATACGGCAAGGTCGCCGTCACCGGTGCAGTCGATATACGTTTTGGCGCTGTATGCCGTGAACCCGGCTTTGTTCGCCGTTACAATGGCGTGCACTTCGCCGTTTTCGGCATCCACGTCGCAGAGAAATGTGTTGAACAGCACCGTAACGCCGTATTCCTGCATCAGGTCGTCATAGATGCGTTTCAGCCCCTCCGGGTCAATCGGCACCCAGTCAACGTCGGTCGGCGCTACGTGCGAAGAAAGTGCCTTCGAGCGCTCGAAAACGGTTTCGGCAAGACCGCGATAAATGATTCTCTCTTTATCCGAAAACGGACACCATGCGGGGACTAATCCGGAAGTGCCCATGCCGCCGAGCGAGCCAGTTGCTTCCAGTAAAAGCGTTTTTGCACCGGTGCGCGCCGCTGCGGCTGCCGCCGTGCAGCCCGAAGGGCCGCCGCCGACCACGATCACGTCATAATCTGTATTGAGCGGAATGGAACGGGATCTAAGGGTATACATGTTGAACCTCTTTTCATCTTTAGATCAGGCAGATAAACGCTGCGCTGCTTTAAAGATAACGAAGACAAACGAAAAAAACAAGAGGTGAATATGCAGTGCGTAGTATTTTAGTAAAAATCGATATAAAGCATCAATTTTGCTCTGCGCCGCCGATGGGGCGCTCCGCGTGGATCTGCGGGGAATCGTTGCGGGAATAGGGGACGCGGATCGTCACCGTGGTGCCGACCAGAATGGCGGAATCGATCTCAAACATAAAATCATCATCGTAATAAATGTGCAGGCGCTCCAAAATATTGCCGATGCCGTAGCCGCCGCGCCTGGTGTTTACGACGGGCTTATCCTTTTTGGCAAGGATCTCCGCCAGTTTGCCTTTATCCATACCAATGCCGTTATCCTGTATGCGGATCTGCACATAGCTGCCGATGCGCTCGGCGGAAAGGCAGATGACGCCTGCGCGGTCATCGAGCTCATATAAGCCGTGAAACAGGCTGTTTTCCACGATCGGCTGCAAAATGAGCTTCATGATGGGGTAATCTGCAATAGACGGATCGATTTTCGTGATGAGTTCCACCGTGCGGCCGCGACTCAGATTCGTCAGCTCCACAAACAGTCGCACGTGCTCCGCCTCGTCGCTGAGCGGCAGAAAATCACTGCCGTTGCTGAGACTGAGGCGGTAAAAACGCGCAAGCTTCACAACGATGTCCACCGTCTCCATATCGCCGTTTGCGGTCGCTTTCCAAGAGATCAGGTCGAGTGTATTATAGAGAAAATGCGGGTTGATCTGGGCCTGCAGGGCGCGCAGCTCCATGTCCTTCAGGTTTTTGCCGAGGTTATACCGCTCGTCAATCAGTACGCTGATGCGCCGCACCATGAAATTGAAGCTGTTTTGCAGCTCGCCGATCTCATCGTCGCTGTCCACGATACAGCTTACATTTAAATCGCCGTTTTCTACACGCTGCACCTGCTTTGCAAGCGTTTTGATACGCCGCGTGCTGTATTTTGCGTAGACATAGGAGAGAATGAACGCGATTACGCTGATGATGATGGTCAGCACAATCATTTGATTGCGCAGATCTTTGACGGGAGAAAGCAGGTTATTCATGGAAGCAACCGTGAATATGCGGCAGCTGTCGAAAACAGGCGCGGAAAGACCGAACACCGATTCGCCCTGCGTCTGCACACCGGAAAATGAACCCGTTTCTTTTTGAAGCTCATGAATATCAGCCGCAAGCTCTTCATTGGAAAGCGTCAGAGAGCTGTCCGCACCGCAAATGATATTGAGGTTTTCGTCTACAAGATAGGCCGCGCTCGGCTCGGTGTAGTTGCCATGGCGCAGCATGTTTAATACATCGCTTTTCAAAATATCTACGCGCACCACACCGAGGACTGTGTTGATATCCTTGCGACTGCGAATGAGCGTGACAACGGACAGAACCTCCTGCGGCTTCGACAGCGGCTGACGAAATGTGCTCGGCGGCAAAAACGCCCGCATGCCGTATTCGGCCAAAAGCTGTTTATACCAATCCGCATCGGAAATTTCGCTTAACGGGTACGTAATGTAGTGACTGCGGCTATACCGAAACGAATCGCTGATATAAAGCCGGATTTGATATACGCCGTACAGCGTGCGCGTGGATTCAATTGTTTTGTACAACGCATTCATGTCATCGTATTCTTCGCTGAAGCTGATGTTGCTATCTTGCTTTTCCAACACCTCATGCACATCCGAAAGTTGCGCCACGGAGGAGGATATGGTCGCAAGGCGGTTAAGCTCAGATTCAATCTCATTTTCCGTTTGCTGTAAGTAAAGCCCTGTGATCTCCATCGATTGCTTTTCGATGATCTTTGTGCTCTGGTAGGTGGCGAACATTGTGAGGACAATGATGGGAATAAAAATGAGAAGGAAGTACGACGCAAAGAGCTTCACGTGCATAGAACAGTTTTTATACTGCAGCGCAAGGTAGGAGAAAGGGTTCATCATTATTCGCCCTCCGTACTGGAAAAAGAGATGCTGCCGTATTTGTTGCGGTATGCACGCGGGCTTTCGCCGAAATACTTCGTGAACAAACGCGTGAAGTAGTTCTGGTTCGCGTAGCCGAGCGCATCGGCGATCTCGCCGAACTTCATATTCGTCTCGCACACAAGCTTTCGGGCTTTTTTCATTTTGGTATCCAGAATAAACTGGTTCAGTGTGCGCTTGGTGTTCTTTTTATAGAGGTAGCAAAGGTAGTTCGGCGTTACGAAAACGCGCTGGGCGATCTCACGAATGGAGAGTTCCTTATCGTAATTTTGCGTGATATATTGCTCCACTTCGAGCACGATGCGACTTTTGTTATCGAGGTTCGAGATGCTGTCAATGTGCTTTTGCAGCTGTGTGAGCAGATAATCGTGCACGACGGAAAGGCTCGGCGCAAAGTGGATGAACTCCGAAATATACTGGCTACCGTCCTGCTCGTTCTGCTTGCCCTGACGGCTGAGCCAATATGCGATGGACGTGAGCGCCTCGCGAATCTGCGGAATATCCTGCTCGCGGCAGGCGGAAAGTGAATCGATATAGCCGTTAAGAAAATTTGTAGCCTGCGTGAAATCATTTGCCAAAATGCGGTCGTATAGCTCGCGTTGCATATCCTGCGAGGGCACAAACGGCTTTTGGCTCAAATCTCTGTAAAAGATTACGCGCCCGTAGCCGAGCAGGAACGCGGCGCGCACCGCTGCGCGGGCTTCGTCATATGCTTCGCGCAGATATTTGAAATCCGTGCACAAATTGCTCACACCGACGACCACATCGGCCTGACCGCTGTCGAGCGTAGTGAAGAACGGGCTGAGCTTCACCTCCGCCATTTTGCGGTTTAAAAAGTCCTGCGAAACATTTGCGTGCAGAATGTAGCCCTTACCCGCGCAGGACATCACAAATTTACCATCGAACACGCGCGCCGCGGCCGTTTGGAACGCCAAGTAGTGGCGAGAAGCCAAAAGCAGATCGTCGAGCTGATTGTCGTACGCGCGGTCTGCCATGTGCTCGCCCGCCGTATTCATCTGCACGATGACAGTCACGAGCGGCGCATGCAGATCCAGCGGCAGATCAGACGGGATCTCGTTTTCGCTGCACTGCAAAAGGGAAAGCGCAAGGTCGGCTTCGTTCTGCGGCAGATGCACTTTCTTGTTCATACACTTCTTTTTGGCTTTTTCCACGGCGCCGATGAGCTCGTGCAGTTGCAACGGCTTATAGAGGTAATCCACAGCTTCGAGCTTGATGGCGTTTTTGAGGTATTCTTTATCGGAATAGCCGCTGAAGAAAATGACCTGCAGAGATGGGTGAGAGGGCAGCACCTCATTGATGAGTGCAATGCCGTCAAGCTTCGGCATACGGATGTCGCAAATGATGATATCCGGGTCCGTATCGTGGATGAGCACCATGGCCTCCAAGCCGTCTGCTGCTTCACCCACGATGCGCACGTCCATCACTTCCCAGTTTACGGAAGCGCGTATGCCCTGGCGTGTCATCTCGGAATCGTCCACAACGATCATTTTATACATTCCAAATCCTCCCCAAAGAATCGGCCGGAGCATTTCCCCAATGCCGAAAACAAGCACAAAACGAAAATCTTTGTACGTATGGCTTGCTACACTGTCATCATTATAACAGAATTTACGGCAAATTTCCAGAACTGCGGCATAAATAGTAGGATTTTTTAGAAGAAGTCACAGAAATCAACGATAAATTAGCACACAACTACGATTTTTGATATAATTCAAAATATTCCGTTCCAAATGTATCGAAAAGGGTTCCTTTTCCCAGTGCAATTTAGCACGAAACCGCAAAAACGTACGGTAAATAATGACAAAAAGCAGGAAAAAAATTCATTTCTTTTTGCTGCATTTTGCTGTAAAATAGTGTCATCAACCGAAGAAAAAGAATTTGAGGTCTTCGGGGAGGAAAGGACGGATACGCAAAAATGAAAAAGAAGGGTGGGGCACGCAAGTATTTGCAGCAAAACTTCGATCTATATCTGCTGCTGCTTCCGGCGCTCATTTACGTTTTCATCTTTCATCTGCTGCCGATGGTTGGCATTCTCATCGCATTCAAAGACTACAACATGTTTCAGGTACCGGGTGATCCGTTCCGTTCCATTTTGGAAAGCCCGTGGGCCGGCTTCAAGTATTTCGAGCAGGTGTTCAAAAAGTCTGAGTTCCAGCAGGCTTTTGCGAATACACTCATCATCAGCCTATATAAGATCATCTTCACGTTCCCGCTGCCGATCATCTTCGCCGTGTTTTTAAACGAAGTGCGCAGCACGAAATTCCAGAAGGGCTTGCAGCTCATCGTTTATTTGCCGCACTTCCTTTCCTGGGTCGTCATCTACGGCGTTTTCGTTTCGTTCCTCGGCTCTACGGGCGTCATCAACTCCGTTATCACATCGCTTGGGTTCGAGCCGGTCAGCTTTCTGATGGACAGCGGTAAGTTCCGCGGCATCCTCGTTATTGCAGACGCGTGGAAGGAGATCGGCTGGAGCTCCATCATTTACTTCGCTGCCATTGCAGGCCTTGATCAGGAGTGCTTTGAAGCGGCGGATGTGGACGGCGCAACGCGCATGCAGAAGATCTGGTACATTACGCTGCCAAGCCTGCTGCCGACCATCGTTTTAATGCTCATCATCCGCGTCGGCAACATCATGAACGCCGGCTTTGATCAGATCTTCGTGTTCTACAACCCGACCGTATACGATGTGGCGGACATTATCGGCACATATGTTTACCGCATGGGTCTCGGCAAGTTAGAGTTCAGCACCGGCACCGCCGTGGGCCTCTTCAACTCCGTGATTTCCATGATCCTCGTTCTCTCTTCAAACTTTATTGCCAGAAAAGCAACAGGAAAGGGGATTTGGTAACGCCATGGCAAAAACAACTAAAAAGAAAAACAAAATCTCTATATTTGATGTTGTCAACCTCATCGCTATGATCCTTGTCGGTCTTATCATGCTGATGCCGATTTTAAACCTTGTGGCAAAAGCATTCAGCAGCGAAGGCAACGTCATTGCGGGCAAGGTGCTCTTTTGGCCGCTTGGGTTCCAGACCGGTACCATAAAGTACGTCTTGACTACGCCGGAGTTCGGCACATCGTTCCTTGTCACCGTGACGGTCACGATTACCGGCACCATCGGCGCAATGCTGCTTACCGTTATGGCAGCCTACCCGCTCTCGAAGCCGCATCTTATCGGCCGCAAGTTCTTCCTTTACATTTTCGTTTTTATTATGCTGTTCAGCGCAGGCATGGTGCCAAACTACATCTTGTTCCGCACGCTGCACCTGACGAACACCATTTTCGCACTCATTTTCTCCGGCATGTTCTCATCGTTTAATCTGTTCCTCATCAAGAACTACTTTGAAACGCTGCCGGAGGTCATTGAAGAGGCCGCCCGCATTGACGGTGCATCGAATATGCGCATTTTCTTCAGTGTGGTACTTCCCATGTCCACGCCGGTGCTTGCCACCGTTACGCTGTACTACGCCGTTGCTTACTGGAGCAATTATTTTGCCGGCGTTATGTACATCACGGACGCAAACTTAAAGCCCCTGCAGCAGTACATGTTCGATCTTGTCACGCAGGCAACAAGCTTGCAGGATTCCTCCGGCAACTTCGGCGACGTGAACCAGGCGATGAACGTTTCCGGCGAGAATATCCGCGCTGCGACCATCGTCGTTTCCACCATTCCGATTCTCTGCGTATACCCGTTCTTACAGAAGTATTTCGTAAAGGGCATCACGATCGGTTCCGTTAAGGGCTAACATTAAATCCGTTATCAAGCAATAGGGGACTATTGCATGAATAAAATTCATTCAGCAAAGGAGTTACAACATGAAGAAAGTATTGAGCGCACTGCTCGCAGCTGCTATGATTCTCTCTCTCGCAGCTTGCAGCGGCGGCACGACCACATCCTCGTCGTCTTCAAGCACCGCTTCCTCAGGCAGCAGCACCGAAAGCAGCACGGCTTCCAGTGAATCCGAAGCCACCGAGGACGACCCGATCCTCACAGGCGAAAAGCCGGAGCTGAAGATCCTCAGCATGTATCAGGCTTATAACTATGAGGAGCAGCCGACATGGAAAATCGACGAAGAGCTCACAGGCTACAAGACCAAGTGGTATGCTCTGCCGGCGGATAACGCCGACCAGAAGCTTTTGCTTGAGATCTCCAGCGGCGCAGACTATGACATCCTGCTCAGAATTTCTCCGAGCCAGTACGCCCAGCTCTCTAAGCAGAACGCATTGATCGACCTTTCCGGCATGCTGGACAAGTACGGCTCCAACATCAAGAGTTCCATCAGTGAGCTTGCATGGCAGTCTGTTACGAACGACCAAGGCGTTGTAAACGGTATTCCGCAGGAAAACATGCTGGCTTCCAAGGAAGAACCATACGGTATGCTCACCGGCGGCATCGGCGTGCGCAGCGATATGCTGGAAGAGCTCGGCATGGAGTTGCCGACGAACATCGATGACTTCACCGCGTTCCTTGAGGCTGCAAAAGAGAAGTACGGCTTCGCACCGCTGACCTCCAACAAGTCCAGCGCATTCATTCAGGTCCTGCTCTCCGGCTTCGGCATGGGCGAGGCGGAATGGTACGACATCGACGGCACCTACACACACAGAATCAAGCATCCGCAGATTACCGCGTATCTTGAGTACATGCAGAAACTCTACAAAGAAGGCCTCATGGATAACGATATGCCGATCAACACGGCAGATAACGCCAAAGAAAAATTTGCAAGCGCCAACGCTGTTGCCTGCGCACCGCTGATGTTCTGGGACATTCCGTCTATGGTCAACGCACTGGCAACGAATAACCCGGATTGCAAGATTGAGTTCGTGACGGACCTCGCGGCAGATGCGAATTCCAAGCCCACACACTACATCATGAAGGGCGCAAACTTCGTTTCCTGCATCTCGCAGAGCTCCAAGAACCCCGAGCATGCCATCAACTGGCTCAACATTCTCTCCGAACCGGATAACTACCGCAGAACCTACATCGGCGAAGAAGGCGTTTCCTACGAAGTGATTGACGGCAACTACACCCCAATCTTCACTGGCGACGATGCAACGAACTTCAATGCATATACGAATTCCGATAAGCTCTCCGGTATCAGCGACTCGACCGTTGCCTTCAAAATGTGGCAGGCCAGAGCGAGAAAGACCCCGGAAATGGCAGAAGCTTATGAAGCGATGAACTCTCGCGTAGACGAGTACGAGCCGCTCATCTCCATTGAGCTTTACGGCAAGACTTCCCCGAAGGTTCAGGAGTATGTCACGGCACTGAATCAGGCATTCGGCGATTCCTTCCTGAAGGCGATCGTTGAGGGCACCGACCCAGATACCGCTATTGCAGCGATGCAGGCCGACTGGGACGCAAACGGTGGCCTTGAAGTCGAAGCTGCTATGCAGGAGTTCTACGACGCGAATAAGTCCTACACCGAATAATTTTGCAGCCTCTCCTTAAAAATGTGATATGAAGAAAGCGATCCCGCCTTCTGCCCGCACGGCGGAGGGCGGGATCCTCTCCATAAAGAAAGGAATGTATATGAACACACTGCATATTCCCGAAAAGGAAATACCGGTCATCGATACCTTTGACACCGTCGTGCTCGGAGGCGGCACGGCAGGCGCTTTTGCGGGCATCGCTGCAGCTCGCCGCGGCAGCCGTACGCTCATCATCGAGCAGTTTGGCGCGCTCGGCGGCTCAGCTACCACCGGTCTTGTGCTGCCGCTGATGTCGCTGCACATCAAAAATTATGACGGCCACTGCCCGCTGAGTGCAGAGCTTGTAGAGCGCCTGCGCGCCGTCGGCGGGACAGAGGAAGACGCCAACTCTTTTGACCCCGTTATGGTGCAAATCACGTTAGAAGACATGGCGGCAGACAGTAACTGCGATATTCTGTATTACACCACGCTCGTGGATGCCGTGCTCGAAGATCGTACAATAACACACGTGATTGTCAACAATAAGAACGGCCTTGCGGCATACAAAGCGAAGTGCTTCATTGACTGCACCGGTGACGCTGACCTCATCAAGCTCGTCGGTGCGTCGTATCAGTCCGGCAACCACAACCGCGTGAATCAACCGGTCTCCCTGCGCTTTGACATGGCGGGTATTGACTTTGAACGTTTCCACGCGTACATGCGCAGCCTCGGCAACGACCAATATAAATACTTTGCTATGAACACGCCCGGCATGAAAGACATTATCCGCAAGGCGTATGAAAACGGCGTGCTGACCGAGCAGGACGCGTGCTATTTTCAGGCATTCGGTATTCCCGGCCGCCCGGACGGCATGAACTTCAACTGCCCGGAGCTGACGACGAAAGAAAACGTTGTGGATGCGGAATTTATGACGCAAAAGCAGCTTGAGGGCAAAAAAGCCATTATGCGCCTGCGCAAATTTCTACGCGACTATATTCCGGGCTTTGAGAATGCGTATATCACAAGCATCGCGCAGCTCGTCGGCTTTCGTGAATCCCGCCGCATCGAAGCAGAATACATGCTGACGATTGAAGATGTGCTGACGTACAGAAAATTCCCGGACGGCATTGCTGCGAGCCATTATCCCATCGATGTGCACGGCGTGAACGATGTTTCGCTGGGACTCAAATATCAGCATGATGTACCGGCCGATGAACAGTATTGGGAAGTCCCGTTCCGGGTGATGATCCCGAAAACGCTCGATAACGTGCTTACAGCCGGGCGCTGCGCGGGTATGGATTTCCGTGCGCAGTCCGCCGCACGCATCCAACCCACCTGCCGCTCCATGGGTGAGGCCGCAGGCATCGCCGCCGCAATGGCCGTAAAGAACGAAGCCGTGCGGTTTAACTAGATCGACGGCACAGCCGTGCGCCGCGAGATCCGCCTGCCGGATAAATTCTAAAAATCAAAACTCAAAATTTTTCCTCCAAATCAGCAAAAGACGTGTACCGGGAAAGCCTGGCGCACGTTTTTTGTTTTATGCAACTTATGGGGAGCGCGGTATTGAAATTGCGTTGTTTTTTTGCTATAATAAAGTGAATTATAGTCTAAAGCGGTTTATCGGCGGAAAATCCGTGTTTGATAAACCGAAATGCCCGAACAAAACCGGCTTTTGCCGGAAGCTGAATATTAAAGTGAGGGAAAAACATGCGGATCATAATCGACGCATTCGGCGGCGACAACGCCCCGGACGAAATTATAAAAGGCTGCCGTCTGGCGGCAGATGAGCTCCATGTGCAGATCGTTTTAACCGGCGACGAAAAGAAGATCAGAACAGCGGCGGAAAAGCTGAACGTTAACGTTTCCGATTTTGAGGTCATTGACTGCCCGGATGTCATCACGATGGAGGATGAGCCCACAGCGATCACGCGCGCCAAAAAGCAAAGCTCTATGGCGGTTGGCCTGCGCGCTTTGGCAGAGGGCAAGGGCGATGCGTTTGCGTCCGCCGGCAACAGCGGCGCACTCGTCGTTGGCGCCACATTGCTCGTCAAGCGCATCAAAGGCGTCAAGCGCGTGGCATTTGCACCGCTCATGCCGAAATCCGAGGGCTTTTTCATGCTGGCAGACGGCGGCGCAAACCACGAATGCCGCCCCGAAATGCTGGAGCAGTTCGGCATGATGGGCTCGGTGTATATGCAGAAGGTCATGGG
>CAKUBN010000045.1 GCA_934643185.1 uncultured Eubacteriales bacterium | reverse complement strand
CCTTTGCCCCGCCCTTGACGGCGACGACCGCCTCGTGGACGTTATCGTACATGGCGATGACGAAGATGATAATGAGCAGGATGCTGGCGACCACGCCGACGCCGTTATCAAACAGCGAGAAACATACCGTGACGGCGGCGGCCGCGAGCATGAGGATCATTTTGAGCATGTAATCCTTGCGCTTGATGGCCATAGGAATGGCGACGAGCGCGATGCCCATGATGAGGCCGAGGTTTGCCGTGACACTGCCGATGGCGTTGCCGATGGACATATCCACCATGCCGATGCCGCTGCCGGGCGAAAGTGCCTCTGCGGCACGTGCGTCGAGCGCCGCGAAGATGGAGACGAGCAGCTCCGGCAAAGTGGTCGCGAAGCTGACGACCGTTGCGCCGACAATAAGCTTCGGAATGCCGGAGGCTTCCGCCATCCACGATGCGGCATCCACAAAGAAATCGCCGCCCTTGATGATGAGCACGAGACCCACGATGAGCAGCAAGACTGTAATTGCAATTTCCATTTGCAAATTCCCCTTTTTTACGCTTTCAGAGCGTTTTCGTTTTCTTCTTCCGCAAGATTACGCGGAGAAAGACATTATTTCTATTATAGCGGGGAACCGCGGGAAAATCCAGTCTTATTTGCTGTTTTGTCAAATTTTACGGTTTTATTCGTCGGACCCAAGGCTGCGGACGAGTTCTTCGAGCTTTTCGGGGCGTTCTTTAGGAGAAGTAGCCGCGTCCTTTGCGGGTTTAGCCGCGCATTTCGAGGTACTCGTCGTAGGTGGTAACGCGGTCGAACGTGCCGCCCTCGGGCAGAATTTCGATGATGCGGTTCGCGACGGTCTGGGTGAACTCATGGTCGTGCGATGCGAACAGCACGACACCCTTGAAATCGATGAGGCCGTTGTTGACGGCAGTGATGGACTCGAGGTCGAGGTGGTTCGTGGGCTGGTCGAGCAGCAAGACGTTGCTGCCGAACATCATCATGCGCGAGAGCATGCAGCGCACCTTTTCGCCGCCGGAAAGCACCTGCACGGGCTTATAGACGTCTTCGCCGGAGAACAGCATTTTGCCGAGGAAACCGCGCAGATACGTTTCGGTGGTGTCTTTGGAATATTGCTCGAGCCAGCGGATGATGGAATCTTCCGTATCGGTGAAATAGGCGGAATTATCCTGCGGGAAATAGGACTGACTCGTCGAAACGCCCCACTTGAATGTGCCGGCATCCGGCTCCAGCTCGCCCATTAAGATTTTGAAAAGCGTCGGCACGGCGAACTCGTTTGATGCGGTAAACGCGATTTTATCCGTGCGGCCGACGGTGAACGTGACATTATCAAGCACCTTTACGCCGTCTACGGTCTTTGTAAGGCCCGAGACGGTGAGGACATCTTTGCCGAGCTCTCTGTCCATCGTAAAGCCGACATACGGGTAGCGGCGGGAGGACGCGGGCATTTCTTCGACGGTGATCTTATCGAGCAGCTTCTTTCTGGACGTCGCCTGACGGGACTTTGATTTATTTGCGGAGAAGCGCTGGATGAAGTTCTGGAGCTCCTTGATTTTTTCCTCCGCCTTGCGGTTCTGGTCGCGCATCATGCGCTGCATGAGCTGGCTCGACTCATACCAGAAGTCGTAGTTGCCGACGTACATTTTGATTTTGCCGTAATCGACATCGACAATATGGGTGCAGACGTTATTTAAAAAGTGGCGGTCATGGGAGACAACGATGACGGTGCCCTCGTACTCAATGAGAAAATCTTCTAACCATGTGATAGCTTTGGCGTCGAGGCCGTTCGTCGGTTCGTCAAGGAGAATCATATCCGGCTGGCCGAACAGCGCGCGGGCCAAGAGCACTTTAACCTTTTCGGTCTGGTTCAGAGTGCTCATGGTGTTATACATATCGTTGCTGTCGAGGCCGAGGCCCTGCATGAGCTTTGCGGCTTCGGTCTCGGCGTCCCAACCGTTGAGCTCGGAGAACTCGGCTTCAAGCTCGGCGGCGCGGTTGCCGTCTTCTTCATCAAAATCGGGCTTTGCGTACAGCGCGTCTTTTTCCTGTGCGATCTCATACAGCCTTGCATTGCCCTGCATGATGGTATCAAAAATGGTTTGGTCTTCGTAAGCAAAGTGGTCCTGTTTCAGAACGGACATTCTGTATTTGGGGTCAAACGTGACCTCTCCCTTACTGGGCTCTAAATCGCCGGACAAAATACGCAGGAAGGTGGATTTACCCGCGCCGTTTGCGCCGATGATGCCGTAGCAGTTGCCCGGCAAAAACTGGAGATTGACGTTTGAAAAGAGGTTCTGACCATCAAAATTGATGGCGACCCCGTTGACATTCAGCATAGTTTGGTTCCTTTCAAATGGTGCTTTTATATTTTTCTTTTTATCTCAGTGCAAACCGCTCCACGGCTTCCGCGAAGCCGTCTTCTATACACGGTGCGACGACGGCGTCGGCAATCGCTTTCGCTTCCTCTATGCCGTTGCCGACGACGGCGGCGAAGCCTGCGGCTTTCAGCATGCCGAGGTCGTTGCCGTTATCGCCCGCCGCCATGGTGTTTTTGGGATCGATGCCGAGGACCTTGCAGAGCGAATACAGTGCGGTGCCCTTATCGCAGCCCTTTTTATTGATCTCGATGTTATCGACGTTCGAGAATGTAAGCTCGATGCCGCCTAACTTTTGCAGTCGGGCCAAAATTTCCGGGCGGACGCTTTCCGGGATGAACATCATATTGATCTTTTCCGGCTCGGCGTGCGTTTCTTTTAAAAACGCGGAGAGGTTGTCCGTGAACGTATAATCTTTTGTGAGGAAGTAATATTTTTCTTCCGGGAAGCCGAAAATGGTGCGGGCTTTATCCGGGTTGCCGCGCTTTGTAACGCCGCGCCCGTGCACGTAGTATTCCACATAAAGCTCGTAATCGTCAAAAATTTTCTGCACTTCGAGCGCGGTCTCGGTGGGAATGAGATCGGTGCAGAGCACTTTGTTTTCCAGAATATCCCACACGGCGCCGCCGTTTGAGGTGATGGCGTAGCGGATAAACGGCAGCTCGGTGAGACACGGCGGAATAAAATTGCGCACGCGCCCTGTGGCCGGGACGACCAGAATACCTGCGTCGTTCGCCTTTTCCATGGCGCGGCGGTTACGCTCTGAAAGCTCCGCGAAGCCGTGCAGCGTGGTGCCGTCCAGATCGAACGCGATGAGCTTGATGTTTCTTTTTGCTTCTGTGTTTTCCATATATACAGATATGGACTGCCGTGCAGTCCATTGCGCTCCTTTCCGAAAGTCATACCAATTAAATATACTGTAAAACCCGGAATAAAACAAGGGCTTATGCGAAATTCGGCAATTTCACAGCTAAATTTTGCAATTTCTCGTCGAAAATTCGCGTGTTTTTTGAAAACGGTTGTTTTCGGCACTATGCAATGCTATACTGAAGCCAACAAAGGACAAGGAGTTGTTTTGAATTTATGGATATGACAAAACCAGACATGACCAAAATGCGCCGCGCCGACCGCGCGATTTCCCGCGAGGATGCGCTTGCGGTCATTGACCGCTGTGCTTACGGCACACTTTCCCTTATTGCGACGGACGGCACGCCGTATGCGGTGGCACTGAACGTGGTGCGTGACGGCGAGAAGCTGTTCTTCCACAGCGCGATGGCGGGGCTGAAGGTCGACTCTCTGCACGAAAATCCGCAGGTTTGCCTGCTGTTTGTGGAAAACCCGACGATCTACGAAAAGGGGCTGACGACGCTCTATACCTCCACTGTGGTGCGCGGCAAAGTGACAGAAGTAACCGATTTCGATGAAAAACGCCGTGCACTGCGTCTGCTTTGCGACCGTTTTGTGCCGGGTTTGACGAAAGAGGAAACCGGCTGCGTGGAGACGGGGCCGAAATCGACGGGTGTGTGGTGCATTGAGATGGAATCTGTCACTGGCAAGCAAAACCGCCGCATGGGCTGAAATGTGTTCCGTAGTGTCGAAAAATTCGTGCTGCGGAACATTTCTTTGTGGAATTTGTTGAAAGAAGCGACCAAATATGGTATACTGAAAAAAATTGTGTGCGATTTAGGGGTTCGCGCACACAAACTTGGAAAAGTGAGGCGTTTTAAAATGCTTTTACCGGTCGTTTTTCTGTGCAATGCACTTTTATTTCTGACGGTTTTAAACAGCCGCTTTCGGCTGCTGGCGGAGGCCATTGTTTCGGGCGGCGTGTTTGTGCTTTCTATTGTGCTGAATCTGCTGCTCTCCCCTGCCTTTAACGACGCGACGGGGCAGTTCGGCAACGGCATGAATGTGCTCTTATTGCTGGTTGCAGCGGTATTCCTCTACACGAACAATTTAGCGCAGAAGCTGAGCCTTTCTCTTTTGATGATCTGCAACTACGCGTTTTTGCTGCCCGTGACGGATATGCTCACGAAAGCTTTGCCGTTTGCAAGTGGCGGTTTGTGGCCGGCGGTCATCGGCAGCTTACTGTACATTGTGCTGACATTCCTCTCTTTTATGACGCTGGCACACCCGTTTCGCTATTTTGCACAGCGCGGCGTTTCGGTGCTGTCTGTGGGGCTTTGTGCGGCTCTTGTTGTCTGTTTATTCTGCGCAAACGGCGTTTTGCCGGCGTTTTTCGGGTTGAATGCCGTGACGCAGCGCCTTATGCTGACAGCGGCGCTGTATCTTGTTTTGGCGTTTACGGTGCGTGCGGCATTTAACGCGGCAAAGTACCAGGAGAGTGCCTGCACGGCGGAGCACCGCGAGCAGCTGCTCGGCGCGGAGGCGGATTATTTCCGCGCGATGGTGGGCAACGTGACAAATGCAAAGAACGCGCAGGAGCACCATGATTTTGTTTTACATGAGATCGCGGCTGAGGCGCAGGACGGCAGCTGCGAAGGCGTACTGAATATCATCAAAGAGGAAACAGTTTTGCACGATCCGTATTTACAGCGATACAGCGAAAACCCGTATGTGAATGCAGTGCTGGCGGGCAAGGCAGCCTACGCGGCACACTGTGGCATCGTTTTGGAAAGCAATGTGGAGCTTGGCGCGGTGCGGCTGAAAACCATTGAATTCTGCGCGATTCTGAACGACATGCTGACGCACGCCATCGACTGCGCGGAGCGCTCCGGCGCAGAGGAACCGCGCGTGCGCATTACGGCGCTGCCGGTGGAGAACCGCATCACGTTTGAGGCGGTGTACTCGGCGAAAAAGCAGCAGAAAAAGCGCACATCGGCGACAAAGAGCTCTATAAACGACCTTGTGCATAAGCTGTTTGAGCCGAAAAAGCCGCAGGTGCTCGGCATGGAAGTGGTGCGCGGCATTTTGGAGCGGTACAGCGGCGCGATGGATCTTTCCACGGCGGGCGGCTCTGAAATTTTGCGCATCATCATCAACAATTGACAGGTTTTAAAATTTACTCTAAGGGGATAAAAACATGACAGACAAAAAGGAAATTCTGTATAACGAGGCCGCAAAGGCATATTTTTACGGCGACTGTGTGAGCTCCATTGAGCCGTACGGCGGCGGGCACATCAACGACACGTTTTTGGCGCGCACGGAAAAGGGCAACTTTGTTTTGCAGCGCGTGAACGGATATGTGTTTCCGCACCCGGATGAGATCATGGACAACATGGTGCATGTGACGAAGTTCTTGGCGGAGAAGCTGGAAAAGGCCGGCAAAGACCCGAAGCGCGGCACGCTGACGGTGCTGAAAACGAACGACGGCAAGGATTATTATATTGACAGCGAGGGCCACTATTGGCGCTCGACGATCAACCTGGAGAACACGACGGCGTATGACTTTGCAGAATCGCCGGAGATGCTGAAAAAATCCGGCGCGGCGTTCGGCGCGTTCCAGAACATGCTGGCGGATTACCCGGCGGAGACGCTACACGAGGTCATCCCGCATTTTCACGACACCCCGGCGCGTTTCCAGCAGCTGATGGATGCGGTGCGCGAGGATAAAGCGGGGCGCTTAAAGGACGTTGCGGCCGAGCTGGAATTTGCAAAGGCACGCGAACAGGACTGCGGCCTTTTGATGAACCTGCTTTCGGAAGGCAAGCTGCCGCTGAAGGTGACGCACAACGACACGAAAATGAGCAACGTTTTGATCGATAACGCGACGGGCGACGCAGTGTGCGTCATCGACCTTGACACGGTGATGCCGGGTCTTGCGGCGTTCGACTTCGGTGATTCCATCCGCGCGGGCGCTTCCACCGGTGCGGAAGATGAGACCGACCTGACAAAGGTGCATTTCAGCGTGCCGCTCTTTAAGGCGTACACGGAGGGCTTCCTCGGTGAAGCCGGCAAAGCGCTGACCGAGACGGAGATCCGCACGCTGCCGGACGGCGCGAAGCTGATGACGTTTGAGGTGGGCATTCGCTTCCTCGCGGATTATTTAAACGGCGACGTGTACTTTAAGACGAAGTACCCGCAGCACAACTTAGACCGCGCGCGCAACCAGTTCCACCTTGTGGCGGAGATGGAAGCGAAGCGCAGCAAGACGCAGGCCATTGTGGATGCGTATTTGTAATGAAATAATTGAATACACGAAAAAGTCCTGCACGTTTTACATTGCGTGCAGGACTTTTTATGTTCAGATCGTTAAATTATTTACCGTTTTTGAACGCATCCATGTTGATGAGTTCGCCGCCGCGGAGGCGGGATTCTTCGGCTGCGAGGGCCATGAAGTGGCTTTCGAGGGAGTGCTCCAGCGTAGTGGTACGCTCGGTGGCTTCGGTCTCATTGATGAGCATATCGAGGAAATCGTTGACGATGCCGCTGTCGCCGCCGCCGTGACCCTTAAGGTCGTTTGCGAGGAGCTTGACGTCGATGACTTCTTCCGGCTCGCCAAAGACACGGACGTGAATTTTATTGGAGAGCATATCGGCTTCGATCTCGCCGTTCGTGCCCATGGCTTTGAAGTAGCGGTAGCACTTCTCCGTGAACGCGCACATGGTGAAGCTCATGGTGGTGCCGTCCTCAAACAGGAGGTTCGTCTGCTGGTGGTCAACGACGTTGTTGTCGCACATATAGACGCAGCGGCCGTACTGACCGTGTTTGAGGGCTTCATACGTGCGCTCTTCGGTGGGGTTCACGCCGCAGGCGACGCCGGCCATCCATGTATTGCCGTTGCGGATGCCCGTTGCGGGGTTCGTGATGTAGATCTTTTCGGCGTCGAACTTGCAGTTCTCCTTCGCCTTGCAGCCGCCGAGGCAGTACGGCGTTGCGCCCTCCGGCGCGCACTCCTTCTTAAAGAGGTGTGTATCGCCGATGGAGGAGATGGCCGTGCACTTTTTGCCGAGCAGCCAGGTGTAGATGTCCATATCGTGGCAGCACTTCTGGAGGATCATGGGGCTCGTCTGGTCGCTGTTGCGCCAGTTGCCGCGCACGAAGGAGTGTGCCTGATGCCAATAGCCGACGTTCTCGTTTGCGCAGACGGAGACGACGTCGCCGATCTTTTTGCTATCGAGAATGGACTTTAACGTATTATAGAACGTGGTATAGCGCAGAACATGACATACGATGATCTTGCCCGGGCAGTGCTTTGCGACCTCGATGATGCGCTTGCACTCCTGCAGATCCGGGGAGATCGGCTTTTCCATCAGGATATTGTAGCCCTTTTCGAGTGCCGGAATGGCGTGGTTGACGTGCTGGCGGTCCATGGTGGAGACGACCATGACATCGGCAAGCTTATCCTGCGCGAGCATTTCCTCTGCGCTTGTAAAGCAGAGCTCATCCTTGATGTCATAGAGCTCTTTTGCCTTCTGTACCTTTTCCGGGTTGATATCTGCCACGGCGACGACCTTCATGCGGTCCGGGAAAAGCTTCTGCATGGAAGCGTAGGTGCTGCCGCGGTCGCCGAAGCCGGCGATGGCAAATGTAATTGGTGCTTTCATTAAAATGACCCCTCTCCTTTTAGAGAAATGATATACAAACGGAAAGGTGCGGGCGAAGACAGGGCCATCGCACACACCTTGCTGCTTTCTAAATTTGATTATACGGACAATACCGGCAAAAAGCAAGCGAATTTGCGCTTTTTCGCCGCTTTATTTATAAAACGGGCTTATTTTCGTAGTGGCGGTCCTTAAGCGGGACGTAGGTCTGGCCGGTGGGCAGTGCACGGTACGCCGGGCGGATGATGCGGCCGCCGGTTGTGAGCTCCTCGATGCGGTGGGCGCACCAGCCGGAGATACGGGAGACGGCGAACATGGGCGTGTAGAGATCCTCCGGGATGCCGAGCATCTCATAGACGAGCCCGGAATAAAAATCGACGTTGGCGCATACTACTTTCTCGTTCCCCGTTACCTTGTGGAATGCATCGGGCGCAAGGCGCTCGATGCGCTCATAGAGCGCGAACTGGTCGGCGTAGCCGGTTTTGGCGGCAAGGGAGCGCGCCTGCTTTTTGAGCTCAACGGCGCGGGGATCGGACAGCGTATAGATGGCGTGGCCGATGCCGTAGATGAGGCCGCTCTTGTCTCCCACCTCGCGGCGCAGGATGCGCTCGAGGTAATTTTCCACCTCGTCGTCGCTGTCCCAGTGCTGCACGTTCTGCATGATGTCCGTCATCATCTGGCGCACCTTGTGGTTTGCGCCGCCGTGGCGGAAGCCCTTCAGCGAGCCGATGGCCGCGGCGATGGTGGAATAGATGTCCGTCTGCGCAGAGGACAATACGCGCGTAGTAAACGTGGAGTTGTTACCGCCTCCGTGCTCGGCGTGGAGCACCATGCAAAGGTCGAGCAGCTGGGCTTCCTCGTGTGTAAACTGGCGATCCTCACGCAGGGCATTGAGGATTGCCTCTGCCGTTTTGTGCTGCGGCTCGAACGGGTGGAAGAACATGGTCTGCTTATCGTAATGGCGGCGCTTGACCTGATAGGCATACGTCATGATGGCCGGCATACGCGCGATGAGCGAGATGCTTTGGCGCATGTTGTTTTCAAGCGAGAGATCGTCCGGGTCGTCATCGTAGGAATAGAGCGTCAAAACGGCGCGGGCAAGCTTATTCATGACGTCGCGCGACGGGTTTTTCATGATGACGTCCTCGGGGAAATATTCCGGCAGCTCGCGGTTTTCGTAGAGGAGCTGGCAGATGCGGTTATACTGGCGCTCATCGGGCAGCTTGCCGAAGATCAAAAGCCAGACGACCTCTTCAAACCCGAAGCGGCCCTCTGCGCGGCAGCCGTTGATGATATCGACGACGTTCATGCCGCGGTACGTGAGGCGGCCGTTATCCGGGATCTTCATGCCGTCGCTGATGAGGTAACCGTGTACGTTACAGACGTGCGTAAGGCCGGCCATGACGCCGGTGCCGTCGCGGTTGCGCAAGCCGCGCTTGACGTGGTACAGCTCGTATTCATCTTTCGTGATCTGGTTATTGGCACGGTACTCGGCGCAAAGCTCGCTGACCGTTGTGCTGCTTGCACTTTCGCTTATCAATCTTTCCAAAACTGCTCATCCTTTCCTGTGCGGCTCTTTACTGTGTTCCGCACATTTTCGCGTAGTAGATACATAATAGCGCAGAGTTGCGGTTTCGTCAAGCATTTTTGAATTATGAAACTCAATATCTTTCATTTTTATCTTGATTTATTCTACTAAAAATAAATTTCGCACAAAATATTGCATGATAGGCAATAAGTTTTTTCATCTTGAGGTGCAAAATGAAGCTGAAATTCAAATGGCCGGCACGCAGGTTTTTCGCGTTTTTGGGCGCGCTGTATTTATTTTGCGGCATAACGCCGCTGCTGTTTGCGGGGAGCGGCGCGGCAGAAAGCGAACCGGTTTTTCGCGTGTACGACACGGCAGTGGAGACGGTCTACACGGTGCGCGACCTCGATTTTCTCTGCGGGGCGCTGCCGTGTGAGATGGCTATTTCTGCGCCGGACGAGGCGCTAAAGGCGCAGATCATTGCGATACACACGCTCTATAACCGCAAGCGGCAGGAAAACGCGGAGAGGGACTACGACTTCGCCTGCAACAGCGCGGAAAAGAGCATCTATACGACGGATGCGGGGCTGACGGATGAAGAACAAAACCGCGTGCGGGCGCTGTGCTTATCGGTGCTCGACAAAGAGATCTATTATGAAGATGAGCCGATCAACGCGTGCTATTTTGCGATTTCTTCGGGGTGTACACAGCCGTTTGAGAACGTGTGGCCGGAAAAAAGCTACCCGTACCTCACCGCTGTGGCGTGCCCGAGCGACCTTTTGGCGCAGGGGTTTCAGAGCGCGACAACGTTTACGGAAGACGAGATACAAGCCGCTTTCTCGGAAATTTCATTTGACGATGCGCCGGGAAAGTGGTTCTCGGATATTCAATATTTTGACACGGGATATGTGGAAAAGCTTACGGTCTGCGGGGTGGAAATGACAGGCGTGCATGTGCGGGAGACGCTCGGTTTACGCAGCGCGAGTTTTACAGTGACGTATGAAAACGGCGCGTTCACATTTACGACGCTCGGCTATGGGCACGGCGTGGGCATGAGTCAAGCGGCCGCCATAACGCTTGCGGAAGGCGGCATGACGGTTGACGAAATTTTGGCACGGTTTTACCCGGGAACCGACATAAAATAGGAGATGCCCTGCCGTTTTGCGCATCGGCAGGGCAGTTTTCTTATGGCGTGATAAGATTTTACTTTTTCGGGATAACGGGGATCCAGATAGCGGACTCGTAGTCGGTGCTGTCCGGGTCACCGTCTGCGGAATACCACTCGATGTTGTACTTGCCGGCAAGGTCGTACTCCTTGTTGCCGGGCAGCCACTCGCTCCAGATCTTGGTGTTCACGCTCTGCATGGCGTTCGGCAGCGTGCCGACGCACGCGAATTTTGCCCATGTGTTTGCGGGCACGGTGTAGAGCTTCATGCCCTGCGGCACCTTGCCGCCCTGATATGGGCCCGCGATCATATAGCGGAACTTACCGGGCGCAGGTGCATCCTCAATGCAGACGCCGAATTCGCCGATGTAGTTTTCCATGATGGCGTGCTCAACTTCGGTTTTCGGGCCCTTGCCGGAGATAATATTCGGCGCGTGAGTGGTGCGCATTTCCGTCCAGAAATCCGGTATCTCCTTATAGGACGTCTCAAACGAGAACAGGCGCTCAAAGCCGATGACGGTGAATGCTTCCATTTTTTCTGCGGTGTAATTCATTTTGCTGCCTCCCTGAATTTGAATGCTGACATGAAGCGGGAGAAAAAGCTGCATTTTGGAGCGGTCACGGCGCACCTCGATCGGCGTCGTGCCGTGAAAGCGTGTGAATGCCTTTGTGAAGCTTTCCGGCGTTTCGTAACCGTATTCGAGCGCGATGTCTATGACCTTTTCGTCGGTCTGTGTGAGCTTTAAGCCGGCCTCAAACAGACGGCGGTTGCGGATGTACTCGCCGAGCGTGTAGCCCGTTAAGACCTGAAAGCCGCGCTGCAGGTAGATCGTTGAGATGTGCACGTGCTTTGCGACCTCCTCCGGACCCGTGACGGTGAGCAGGTTTTGCTCCATGTACTCGATCGCATCCTTGATGACCGTCAGCCACTCCATTTACGCTCTCCCCTTTCCTCTGTCGCTGTATTCAGTATAGGCGATTTTGCGGTTCGTTTCCTGTCTGAAAGGAAACGAATTTATCCTACATGCTCCAAAAGCCATTTGGCTACGCCGTCTTCGTTGTTTCCGCCGATAATGGCGGTGGCGGCGGCTTTCAGTTCTTTGTCGGCATTTTGAACGGCGTAAGCTTCATCCGCAGCGTGGAACATATCAAGGTCGTTTTTGCCGTCGCCGAAGACGACGAGCTTTTCGCAGCCGAGCTTCTCTTTCAGCTCGAGGACGGCGTTCGCTTTGGAGGCGGTTTTCGGCATGATCTCGAGCCACTGCTCGTCGGAGTAAATGTCTTTGGAGTAGACGACGTGGTAGGTTTCGCGGTATTTTTCGTAAAATGGCGCGAGTTTTTGCGGGTCGCCGATGCAGGTGATATAGAAAAGATCGCCGCGCGTGAGCTCTTCTGTCGTATACACCTCGCGGGTACGGGGGTCGTTTACGCGGGTATCGGCAAAGCCTTTCAGGCCGGGCGTGCACTTTTCATAGATAAAGGAAAAATGCTCTTTTCCGTCCACATTTGCGTACACGATAGGGTAGATATTCGCCTTGAAGAGTTCATCTAAAACCGCGTACACGGAAGCGTCAAAGTAATTTGCAAGCAAAATTTCCTCCGTGACGTTATCACGCACGAATGCGCCGTTATAGATGATGAGCGGAAAGTGCGTGTTGAGCCCCTTAGTGACCGTTTTCGCGGTGACGAGCGAGCGCGCCGTGGCGTAGGAAAACAGCATGCCGCGCGCCGTCAGCGTGTTGATCGTTTCCGCCGTGAACGGCGAGACGGTTTGGTCATGGCGCAGCAAGGTGCCATCTAAATCGGAGACGTAGAGCGTTTTGGAGCCTTTCATATTTTCCCTCACTTTTGAATTTCGGCGACGAGATATTTTCGGAGCTTTTCGAGGTCGTCTTCGGGGAGATCACAGGTCTCGCCCTCGAACCAGATCTTCATGGCGCGCTCGGGCAAGTATTTTAGGCTTTGTGGGACGTTTTCCGCCATCCACATCCCGGCTTCGTATTTTGATAAAATGCGGCGCTCCCGCTTAAACGACAGGATGCGGCCTAAAATGAGGACGTTGCTCGCGAGGTAGCGCGGCTTGTAGCTATGAAAATCGTAGTTTTCGACATCGGCGGAGATGCCCTGCCAGAAGTCTTCATCGGAAATCTCGGAGAAAATTTCGCGCGGCGGCGGGCCGTACAGCGTGACGCCGCACTGCAAAATGAGCTTGATGTAGCTTGTGACGTCGGCGTCCGGGAATTCGTGGTCGAGCACGTAGCATTCAAAACTGGGGTCATGCAGTCGCTGTTCGACGCGCTTGCGCCAGAAATCGCTGTAATGGAATACGCAGTTACCAGGCGTTCGCCACGGCTGCACGTCGCAGAGCTTCACGGCGGAGAGCTCTACGGGGCACGGGCTGCCGTCGATTTCGAGCAGATCTTGTGCGATTTTGAGCTTCGTTTCGATTTTGGGCGCGTCTTTCACGACGACCAAAATGTCCAAGTCGCCGGACGCGGGCTGAAACGCACCGAGGGCTATGGAGCCGTGCAGGTACACGCCGACGAGGTTCTCCTTCGCGTGCGTTTTCCAGCTTTCCGTAATGCGGGCGAGCTGGGATTTGATTTTGGGCGGAAGGGTCTCATAGGATAACAGGTGGCTCATGGTTAGGCTTCCTCGCGGTTTGCGGCGCGGTACTGGGTGGGCGAAACGCCCACGATGGATTTAAAAATACGGTTGAAATGATTGATGTTATTGAACCCGCAGGCGTAGCAGATGTTCAGCACGCGGTCGTTTGTCTGCGTGAGCATTTCCATGGCCTGCCGAATGCGCTTTGCGTGCAGATACTCGACAAAGGTCTGCCCGGTGAGCGCTTTAAAAAGATAGCTGAAATACGACTGCGAAAGCAGGGCGCGGCGTGCGGCGGACTCTACCGTGAGTGGATCGCTTAAATTGTGATCGATATACTCGAGCGTTTCCATCATGGCGTCGCGATGATGGCTGAAAAGCTGCATTTCGGGCTTATCGAGCAGGCTTTCTCTAAAGCTTCTGCCCAAAATGACAAGCAGCTTTAAAAGATCGGCCTTGATCATTAAAAGGTAGCCGTCCTGCTTCTTTTCGAGCTCTTCAAATAGCTCGTCGAGCAAGCGTTCCACTTGTGTTTGCGCTTCGCCCGTCAGACTCAGGCGCGGGCGCACGTCACACTCCGTGACGAGGAACGGCTCAATATGGGAAAAATCAAACAAAAAGCGACCGTTTTCAAGCTCCTGATATCGGTTCGGCTCCGGCCCGAACACAAATGCAGGGTCAAATTCGATCTCCACCACCTCAAAATCGCTGCCGGGGCTTGGGAGCAGCTGATGCGGGATATACGGCGGGATAACAAACACATTGCCGCGCACGAGGTCGAATTGATTGTTGTTGATGCGATGGATAAGCTTGCCTTTTGATATGTAGTTAATTTGAATCACGCTGTGACGGTGCAGCGGGGAAAGCGCATTTTTATCCTTATATCGCATACAGAAAAACGGAAGATTCTCCGTTTTACCATCGCCAAGCGGATAAAGCGGAATATTTGAGTATTCGCTGCGATCCAATTCTTCAATTTTCATGCGGTATCTCCTCCCCAAAAGGACTTTGGGCTTTATATACTATCATTATAGCATGGTTTCTTGTTTTTTCCAGCTCAACTTAGCCGTGTGTATGGTTTTCCTGACGAAACAGCAAAGCCCCGCCTACGTGCAGCGAGAAGTGCGGCTGCCGCAGGGGGGACCTGCTGTGCTTTTCTATTGTTCTTCCAATCTTCGGGAACGCATAGGTAAATTTAATCCGAATAACGCGAAAGGAAATCGCGCACAAAATCGTCGTCGGTCAGCTCCGGGTACATGGCGCACACGCGGTCAAGCTCCGCACGCTGCGCTTCGCCGAGCACCTCATCGGGATTCAGCGTCCAGGTGCCGTCCAGAAGGCCCTGACGACGTAGAATCTCATGCAGGCCGACAATGCAGCCCGCAAAATTTCCCTTGACGTCAAACAGTGCACCGTTGGCATCGGTAATCCGTGCCGCAAGTGTGAGCAATGATTTTGGGATGTTGCCGCTTTCCATGGCTTTTTTCGCCTCGGCAAAATACTTTGCCGCCGTATGCACCCACACTGACCAGTGGCCGAGCAGGCCGCCTGCAAAGTGCACGGTGCGCGTTTTTCCGTCTTTTTGGAATTGAAACTCCGTGAGCAGATCAAAGAGCAGGTTATCATCGTTGCCAGTATACAGCGCGATTTCTTCCGAACGCGTGGAAAGTGCGGCGGCACGGACGGCGTCGAGCGTCATGTAGCGGTCAAACGGTGCGGTTTTAATGGCGCACACGCCGGGAATTTCGCAGAAGCGTTCCCAGTAGGAATAGGTAAATGCGCGGCCGCCGACGGCCTTTTGCAGATAAAAGCCGATGACCGGCAGGACTTTTGCGACGGCGGCGGTGCGCTCTAAAAGGTAATCCTCTGTGCGGTCGTTTAAGCCGCCGGGGCTGAGCAGAACGGCATCGTAACCGAGCGAAGCGGCGAGCTTTGCCTCCTGCACGGCCTGCTCTGTGGGGCCGCAGACGCCGGCGATTTTCACGATGGTCTTGCCGGTATCCGCTTCGTATTGCGCCATGGCTTCCGCGACGGTGCGCAGAACAGGCTCTAAAAGTGCGATTTCGGACTTGCGGATCTCAAACTGCGTGGTGTGCACCGCCGCGGCGATGCCGCCTGCGCCGGCTTCGAGATAATAGCGCACAAGGCGCTTTTGCTTTTTGGGATCGAACGTTCTGTTTTGGTCGAGCACAAGCGGCATGGCCGGAATGAGCACGCCGGTTTTTAAGTTTTTTGCAGCTTCCGGGCGCATCAGAAATTCCCCTTTCTCTCTTCAAAATGGGTCGGCTTATTGAGCGTGCGGCCGCCGTCTTTGATCCACTGCGCCTGCCACGCGATCAACTCGGAAAGCGAGACGGCGGGATAACCGAAGTGACTGAAGCACGCGGCGGCGTTGCTGAGAAGCGCCTCCGGCTTTTCGGTACCGGAGAATGTGGGGGTGACGCCAAGCGCTTTGCCGAGCTGCTCACAGGCGTAGCGCACGGAAACGGTCTCCGGGCCGGTGATGTTGAGCACCTTGGCGGGGCTTTCTGCAAGCCGTAGAGCACGCAGCGTGACTTCATTGACGTAGCCCTGCCAGACGCAGTTGAAGCAGCCCTGCTCAAGGGAGATGGTCTCCCCTGCCATCATGCGCTTTGCGAGGTCGTACAGAACGCCGTAACGCAGGTCGACCGCGTAGTTTAATCTTAAAAGCAGCACGCGGCTGCCGTATTCGCGCGCGGCATACTCAAAAATGCGCTCGCGGGCGAGGGAGCTCATGGCGTATTCGCCGATGGGCGACGGCGCGACGGATTCATCTGCGCCGCCGGACGCGACCGGCATGAACGGGTATACATTGCCCGTGGAGAACGCCACGATGCGCGCGCCCTTATAGCGGCGGGAAACCAGCGTGGGCAGTGCGGCGTTCATGGCCCATGTCAGACAGGCGCTGTCGCCGGTGCCGAACTTGCGCCCGGCGAGGTACACGACGTTTTCCGCATCGGGCAGCTTTTCCAGTGCGCCTTCTTCTAAAAGATCCGCCGAAATCGTTTCTATGCCGTTATTTTCAAGGAGGCCGCGCGCGATGGGATCCGAAAAACGGGAAACCGCGATGACGCGCTTTTCGAGGCCGGCCGCCTGCACGGCGCGTTTTGCCATAAGAACGAGATCCGGCCCGACCTTTCCGCCCGCGCCGAGCAGAATAATATCGCCGGAAAGCGCTTTTATGTCTTCGATCAATGCTTCGGACGGCTGAGAAAGCAGCGCATCGAGCTTATCTTCTGTCCACATGGGTCATTTCTCCTTTGGGGTAAAAATCAGAGTGAAAAGTGTTTGGCTATCGTGCAGAACGCCGTGCAGCCGCGCAGCATCAGCGATTCGTCAAATGTGAACCGCGCGCTGTGCAGCGGCTCGGTGTGTTCCGCGTCGCCGCTGCCGAGCAGCAAAATGGCGCCCGGCACGCGCTCTGTGAAAAACGCGAAATCCTCCGCCGTTAAAAACGGTGCGGGCCACTGCACGGCCTGCGGCAAAATGTTCAAGAGGCAATCAACGGCTTTGTCATTTGCCCGCAGCGGCGGGTATTGGCGGATATATTCCACTTCGCCGTGCACGTTATGCTGTGCGGCGACGGCCTGCGTCAGGCGGCGAATTTCCTTTTCCGCGCAGCTGCGGGCTTCGACGCTCATGGTGCGCACGGTGCCGTCGAGCACGCAGTCCTCTGCGACGACGTTATAGCTGCTGCCGGCAGACATGTGCCCTGCGAACACCAGCGCCGTTTCTTCAGGCGGCAGGGCGTCCGGCACGCGGTCCAGTGCGCGCACCATATCCACACCGGCCTGCAGGGCATCTTTGCCCTCGCGGCGCATGGCGCAGTGGGCGCTTTTGCCCGTAAAGTGCACGGCGAAGCGGTCGTTTGATGCCATTTGCGTGCCGTGCTTTACGGCGATCTGCCCCGCGGGCACGGCCGGCCAGATGTGGGAAGCGAACGCCGCCAGCGTATTTTCCGGCAGGCATCCGGCTTCGATCATGCGCTTTGCACCGCCGCCGATCTCCTCCGACGGCTGAAACACAAAGCGGATGTTGTACGGGAGATCTTTCTCTGCGCGCAACACCTTTGCCGCACCCATCAGCATGGCGGCGTGGCCGTCATGGCCGCAGGCGTGCATGACACCGGGCGTTTCGGACGCGAACGGCAGACCCGTTTTTTCCTGCACAGGCAACGCGTCGATATCCGCGCGAAACAGAATCCACGGCTTTTCGGGGCTCGTGTTCAAATCGGCATACAGTCCCGTTTCCGCGCAGGGAACCGGCGCATAACCGAGCTTTTTTAGCTCTGCCGCAAGGTAGGCCGCCGTATCACTCTCGTCGCCGGAAAGGCACGGGTGCGCGTGGATCGTGCGGCGAACCGTTTTCATATACTCCAACAATTCTTTTTCCATTTGGTGCTCCGTGCTTTCAGGCGTTTTTCTTCTCCGCAAAATAGGTCGAGACCTTGCAGATGGCTGCGATGATGTCGTCTACATCCGCATCCGTATAGAACTCGTTAAAGCTGAAGCGGATGGCGGTGTTGAGGATATCCTCTGCCGTGGGGCAAAGGCCCGGGGCGTAATCGTGCGCATGGCCGTTCAGTTTGCAGCCGAACGGGCAGTTTGTGCCCTGATAGCCGCGCTTATTGATGAAAAGATCGTAATTATAAATGCAGGACGGAATGTAGCCGCGCTGGTTCGGGATGCCCTCTGCCGCGAGTGCGTCGGAAAACGTGTTGCGGTCGATGCCCGCTTCTTTTTCATCGATGCGGAACATGTAGAACCAGTAGGTGCTGGTGGAATCCGGCTGCACCTTCGGCGGGTAAATGCCCGGCAGGTCACGGATGGCATCGCTGATGCGGTCGCCGATCTCGTGCAGACGCGCACAGACCTTCGGCATGCGCTCCATTTGTGCCAAACCGACGGCGCCGGTCAGCTCGTTCATGCGGTAGTTCGGTGCGATGAACGGCACATCGCGCGAGGCTGCGGACTTGCCCGGCAGGCGCTGATAGTTTTTATCGGCAAAGCGCAGCGCCGCTTCGTACATTTCTTCGCTGCGTGTGACGACAAGGCCGCCGTCGCCTGCGGAGATCTGTTTGAAATCGTTTAAGCTGAAGCAGCCGACATCGCCGATGGTGCCGAGCAGCCTGCCCTTATACGTTGCCATGTAGCTCTGGGCGCAGTCCTCGATGACCTTTAAGTTGTGGCGGCGCGCGATGTCCATGATCGCGTCCATATCCGTGGGGCCGCCGGTAAGGTGCACGGCGATGATGGCCTTGGTTTTATCCGTGATCTTCTCTTCCACGGACTTCGGGTCGAGCGTATAGCTGTGGGGGTCGAGATCGGCAAAAACCGGAACGGCGTTCTGGAACAAAATGCCGATGATGGTGCCCATATCGGTGATCGGTGAGGTGATGACCTCGTCGCCAGCCGTCACGCCGCAGATGCCGAGCGCCACGTGCACGGCCGCCGTGCCGGAGGACGCCGCCACGCAGTACGGCATATCATAAATTTCCGCAAATTTCTTTGTGAGCGATTTGACTTTATCGCCGTACCAGTAAAACAGCGTTCCCTGCTCCAGCGCTTCCTTGAGGTGATGCAGGTCATTTTCTCCAAAGCGATTGCCTGCGCCGAACGGCGTGGACTTTAGTTTTTCTCCTCCGTACAGAGCCAGTTTTTCCGCACACATAATTCTGTTCCTTTCTTAAACTTTTCAATACGTTATTTCGATGTGAGAGCTTCTATGTTCGCGCACAGGATCTTTTGCTTATCCGCCTGTGGGATATACGCTTTTTGAAGCGCGATCCATGTGCTTTGCAGACAGTTCAGCGGGTAGCCGGAGCCGTAGAGGAACTTCTCCGCCGGAACGGCCTTTAATCAAAACCACTAGTAAACTAGTGGTTTGCAGACTGTCGAAAAAGTCCAGCCTATGCTGGGCTTTTTCCATTATCTATGCTATAATAATCATGGGTGATGAAA
>CAKUBN010000044.1 GCA_934643185.1 uncultured Eubacteriales bacterium | reverse complement strand
TAATTCCACCTCCATGTCCATAATAGCATAAAAATAATGGTAGGCACTTTCGTGTCTACCATTATTTTATCACTTCACACTGATAAACAGGGACGAGCGTTTTGTTCACTTATTTAAGCGGATTTCCGATCAATCAGAAGTTGCCGTTGGTGAGATCCTCGACGTAGAGGGTCTTCGGGCCGTTGTTGGCCGGTGCTGCGGGCTTTGCAGCCGGTGCAGCTTCTGCGGCAGGTGCTTCATCCTTATGCGGATTGTCGCGCCACTCAAAGAACTTTGTAGCAACAGCCGGGAACAGTGCGTAGGAGAGGACATCCTCTTCGCTCTTTGCTCTGTCGCCGATCTCTGCTCTGTACTTCTCAAGCTCCGGCTCGATAAGGTCGGCAGGACGGCAGGTGATGACCTTGTCATCGCCGATGCACTTCTTGCGGACTTCCTCGTTCACCTCGCCCGGCAGCTTGCCGTATTCGCCGCGCAGCATGCCCTTGCTCTCTTTGGTGACCATCTTATAGCGCTCACCGACAAGAACGTTCATAACAGCCTGCGTACCGACGATCTGGCTGGTCGGGGTAACGAGCGGCGGGTAACCGAAGTCAGCACGGACGCGCGGCACTTCTGCGAGCACATCATAGTACTTGTCTTCTGCGTTTGCCTGCTTGAGCTGAGAGATAAGGTTCGAAAGCATGCCGCCCGGAACCTGATACAGCAGCGTGTTGGTATCGACCTTAAGGACCTTCGGGTTAATGTTCAGCTTATCGGCAACCGTACGGAAGTGTGCGGCAACCTCGCTGAGCTTCTCAAGATCAAGGCCGGTATCACGGCTGGTGCCCTGCAGCGTGGCAACGAGGGACTCGGTTGCCGGCTGAGAGGTGCCGTTTGCGAGCGGGGAGAGTGCGCAGTCCACGATGTCAACGCCTGCCTGTGCAGCCATCAGGTTGACCATGTCGCCTGTACCGGTGGTGTTGTGGGTATGCAGATGGATCGGCACGCTGACGTTTTCCTTCAGCTTCTTTACGAGCGAATATGCGTCGTACGGAAGGAGCAGGTTTGCCATATCTTTAATGCAGATGGTATCTGCACCCATCTTTTCAAGCTGCATAGCGAGCTTTACAAAGTAATCCTCGCTGTGCACGGGGCTCTTTGTATAGCTGATGGCAGCCTCTGCCTTGCCGCCATATTCCTTGACGTACTTCATAGCGGTCTCCATGTTGCGGGGATCGTTCAGTGCGTCGAAGATACGGACGACATCGATGCCGTTTTCGATGGACTTTTTGCAGAACTCTGCAACTACGTCATCGGCATAGTGCTTGTAGCCGAGGAGGTTCTGGCCGCGCAGGAGCATCTGCAACGGGGTCTTCGGCATTGCCTTTTTGAGCGTTCTGAGACGCTCCCACGGGTCTTCGTTCAGGAAACGCATGCAGACGTCGAACGTTGCGCCGCCCCAGCACTCCAGAGACCAGTAACCCATGTTGTCCAGCTTTTCGCAAGCCGGAAGCATATCCTCGATACGCATGCGCGTTGCGGCCTGAGACTGGTGCGCGTCACGCAGGATGGTATCGGTAATTCTAAGGGGATTCTTAGCCATAATAACTGTTACTTCCTTTCCTAAGCGTTATCAAACGCCGAACAGAGCCAGGAACACACCGGCTGCAACAGCAGAACCGATGACGCCTGCGACGTTCGGACCCATAGCGTGCATGAGCAGGAAGTTGCGCGGATTCTCTTTCTGGCCGACGACCTGCGATACACGAGCCGCCATAGGAACGGCGGAAACACCGGCGGAGCCGATGAGCGGATTGATCTTATCTTTAAGGAAGACGTTCATGAGCTTTGCGAGCAGAACGCCGCCTGCGGTGCCGAGACCGAATGCAACAACGCCGAGGACGAGAATCTTAAGCGTCTGCGGATTGAGGAAGTTTGCAGCGGTAGCTGTTGCACCGACAGAGGTGCCGAGGAAGATCGTAACGATGTTCATCAGCTCGTTCTGTGCGGTCTTATTCAGACGCTCTGTTACGCCGCTCTCACGGAGAAGGTTGCCGAGCATGAGGCAGCCGACAAGGGATGCAGCGGACGGCAGCATGAGGGAAACAAAGATGGTAACCACGATCGGGAACAGAATCTTCTCGGTCTTTGTAACCTGACGGAGCTGCTTCATCTGAATCATACGCTCTTTCTTTGTGGTGAGCGCCTTCATGATCGGCGGCTGAATAACCGGAACGAGCGCCATGTAGGAATATGCGGCAACGGCGATCGGGCCAAGGAGTTCAGGTGCGAGCTTGGAGGTGACGAAGATGGCCGTAGGGCCGTCTGCACCGCCGATGATGCCGATGGAGCCGGCCTGTGCCGGGGTGAAGCCGAGCAGGACAGCGCCGACATAGGTGACGAAGATGCCGAGCTGTGCGGCAGCGCCGAGCAGCAGGCTCTTCGGGTTTGCAATCAGCGGACCGAAGTCTGTCATGCAGCCGACGCCGATGAAGATGAGACACGGATAAACACCGAGCTTAACGCCGAGATAGAGGACGTCGAGCAGACCGGCAGCTTCCGTGGAACCGTTTGCAAGCGGGATACCTTCTGCAAACATCTCCCAATGCACGTGGCCGCCTTCAAACAGTGCGGCATGGTAAATGCCTGCACCGGGCAGGTTTGTCAAAAGCATACCGAATGCGATCGGCAGAAGGAGCAGCGGCTCGAACTTCTTGACGATAGCGAGGTACAGAAGAGCACAGGAGATTACAATCATGACGAGCTGCCACGGGTTTTCACCGAGCTTTGCGAAGCCTGTGCTATTCAGAAAATTAATTATCGCTTCCATGAATAATTTAACACTCCTTATTTTAGTAGTATGTGCGTAGGCTTAAGTTTAACTTAGCCAACAACGCAGAGGAGTGTGCCGCTCTCAACGGTTGCGCCCTTCTGGACGTTCACGCTGGTGACCTTGCCGGCCTTCGGTGCCATAATCTCGTTTTCCATCTTCATAGCTTCGAGGATCATGAGGACCTGGCCCTCAGCAACGGTATCACCTACGTTGACGTTGACGGAAAGGATGTTGCCGGGCATCGGGCTCTTGACCTGCTCGCCTGCGCCTGCCGGTGCTGCGACCGGGGCCGGAGCGGGTGCTGCTGCCGGAGCTGCTGCGACCGGAGCCGGTGCTGCGCCGCCGACGACTTCTTCTACTGTTACTTCATAAGCTGTGCCGTTTACGTTGACATTATACTTTTTCATTGAACTTACCTCTCATCTGTTAGTTTTCGCGCTTTGCGCATTTCAGACTCTTTTGATGGAATGGATGCGGATGTGCGAAACGTCCGTGCCCATCTCCTCTGCGATCGCGACTGCGATAGCGGCAACGATCTGCTGGTTGTTTTGAGCAGATACTGCCGGTGCGGGTGCTGCAGCAGGTGCTGCGGCGGCCGGGGCCGCTGCCGGAGCTGGCTGGTTCTTAGCGACCTTCTCCATGATGAGGCCGAGGATCTTGATGATAGCGATCAAGCAGATCAGGACCACGAACACGGTAATAAGGCCCATCAGAACAACCTGTACGGTGCTGATGTTGGTCTCCATAATCTTACCTCCTTTCACCGAAGCGTTATGGAAATTAAAATAGAAAATGTAATTTGCATTCTGAAAAAAACACCACATTCCCGCATTTTATCAGAATAGCTATATCTTAACACGGAATTCAAAATTTCGCAATGCTTAATTCAACTTTTTTAACCGATATTTTCGCACCGAATATATCGTACACCGATTCGTTTCGATTGAAAAGCCCAAAACGGACAAAAACGGCGTTTTTTGCCCCTGCAAAAATATTGCCGAAAAACTTTATCTTATCCCGTTGCATTTTAGTAGAAAACATAGTAAAATTAAAATATCTGTTATTTATACGGGCGGCTTTGTTAAAAATGCGGCTTTTGTTTTTGCAAAGCGCCTGAATTTTGAAATGAGGCGAAGACGTGTTTTCTAACAAAGATCTGCGGAAGCTCATCATCCCCCTGGTCATTGAGCAGCTTCTGGCTGTGACCATCGGCATGGCCGATACCGTGATGGTATCCTCCTGCGGCGAGGCGGCAGTTTCCGGCATCTCCCTTGTGGACTCCATCAACTTTTTGCTCATCACGCTGTTTTCTTCTTTGGCGACGGGCGGCGCGGTCATTGCGTCCCAGTACATCGGGCGCGGCGACCACAAAAGCGCGAGCCTTGCGGCAAAGCAGCTTTTCTATGCGAGCCTTGCGCTTTCGACCGTGCTGGGTGTCATCGCCGTATTTTTCCGCAAGCCGGTGCTGAACATGGTTTTCGGCTCCATTGAAGCGGACGTTATGGCACACGCGCAGATCTATTTTTTGCTTTCTGCGATCTCCTATCCGTTCCTTGCGGTTTACAATGCCGGCGCGGCGCTATTCCGCTCTATGGGCGACTCGCGCACGACGATGCTCATCTCCATTTTGATGAACACCATCAACATTGTGGGCAACGCGATTTTGATTTACGGCTTCCAAATGGCTGCGGCGGGCGCGGCGGCGGCTTCGCTCGTCTCCCGTGCGGTGGGCGCTATTATCATTACGGTGCTGCTTTTGAACCCGCGCCGTGTTATTTTCTATGATAAGCTCCACAAGCCGGAGATCCACTTCTCCATGTTAAAGAGCATTTTGCAGATCGGCGTGCCGAACGGCCTTGAGAACAGCATTTTCCAGATTGGCAAAATCCTCGTCGCGAGCATCGTTTCGGGCTTCGGCACCATTTCCATCACGGCGAACGCCGTGGCGGGCAACCTCGCTTCTTTGCAGGTCATTCCGGGCATGGCGCTCGGCATGGCGATGATCACGGTCGTTGGCCAGTGCATCGGCGCAAAGGACTACGAAGCTGTGAAAAAGTACACAAAGAAGCTGATGTTCATCACGTACTGCGTGATCTGGTCCATGACGCTTTTGATGCTGCTCTTCAGCAAGCAGATCCTTTCGTTCTACTCGCTCTCCGAGGAAACGACCACGATGACAATGGAGGTCTTCATTGTGCACGGCATCTGCGCCGTCATCGTTTGGCCGCTGGCCTTTGCCCTGCCGAACGCCCTGCGCGCCGCGAACGATGTGCGCTTTACGATGATCGTTTCCCTGCTTTCCATGTGGATCTTCCGCATCGGCTTCAGCTACATTTTGGCGGTTTACTTTGACATGGGCATTTTGGGCACATGGATCGCGATGTGCATCGACTGGTTCTGCCGTGGCGCATGCTTCGTTATCCGCTTTGCGCGCGGAAAATGGAAGAATATCAGCTTTATTGATAATTAAAAAGGAGGTAAACTATATGGAATATGATGCTTTTACCGGCGGCGTTGCGCCGGGCGGACTGCGCTCGAAAAGTGATATCCGCATTTTGATCTGCTACATGCTCAAAAGTGTGAACACGCCGCTTTCGGGCGACGACATTATCAATGTTTTGCAGGAGAAATCCCTTGCAAATTATTTTGAAGCGAGCGATGCGCTCTCGGCCCTTGTGAGCCTTGGCAACGTTGCCCGCGGCGAAAACAACACCTACGTGCTGACCCCGCGCGGCAAGAGCGTGGCGGACGACTTGGAGCAGCTTGTCCCCTCCTCTGTGCGCGACAAGGCCGTGGCTGCCGCGACTGCCCTGCTGGCTTCCGCCAAGATGGAGCGCGAAAACGTGGTGACCATTGCCCGCACCGAAAACGGCTACAACGTGACGTGCCACATTTCCGGCGGCGAGATGGAGCTGATGAGCCTGACCGTATACGTGCCCGACCTCTACCAGGCCCGCGAAGTGAAAAAGAATTTTCACCGCGACCCGCAGCGCGTATATAACCTGATGCTCGCGGCGCTTACCGGCGACGACGAGATGATGAAAAACGCTATAAATCCGTGAGTTTACTTCACCTTTTTAAATTTACGAATTGAAGACCGTTTAAGCAAAAAGCGTATGAAGACCCTTTTAAGGGTAGACGGTGATCCTACCACCATGGCTTGAACAAAGTGAAAGCCGGCGTCTTTTAGACGCCGGCTTTTATAAAGTCCATATAGGACACCAGTCACAACCACACCCCTTTAGGCGTAGTTGTGACTGGACGTTGGCGCGCTTGACTGGATTCGAACCACGAAAAATAGAAATTTCGTGCGAAAACAGCCTTTTCAAATCTTCAAAAAATCCAGTATTTATGCGGGTTTCCTTACTTGTGGGTAAAAGAATGCTTTTGCTGCTTGCGGGTGAAAGTGTGTTATAAAGTGTGTTATTTTTTCGGGTGTGAAAGCGGTGTGCTGCCGTGTTGTTCCCTCTAAGCTCTGCCGGCGCTTTGTCGGTGGGGCTTTTTTATTCTGCTGTTTTGGCGAGCTGAGGGACGTCAAGCTGAGGAGTTTGAAGGGGGAGCAGAATAGGTTGGATCATGGCAGAGGACATAAGAGAGATGATAATAGCGCGAATGTGTGGGTAGATCTGCTCTAAACTGGTTTGGTGCAGCCAAGCTTCGTCCTCGAAATCATTGCTTTCTCGTTCAAGCATAGAAAGGAAATGAGCATTCAAAATGGTCTGCTCGTTTTGTTCAATCGAAATTTCCGTCAAGCACTCATAGTGGTCTTCTTCAACTTTCATATTATGCGTAGCCGTTACAGAGAAATCGACATTTTCCAATGGTTGGTAGTCATTCAGCGTCAAGTTTCTCACTTTTACATGGCGAAGTATCATATCAATTCACCTCGAGTTTTTTGTTATTGTTCCAATTATCGTCCCATTTCATAATGTAAATAGGCGGCAAGAAAGAAATCACGTTGCTTCCGCTCACTTCGATCTTTGCGCCGCTTGCGTTTTGGGGTTTAACGGAAAACTCGACATCGTACCCTAAGGCGTCGAAGGTTTCTACCAGCTTTCCGATAGATACATTGGCGTCTCCGCTTTCTAGCTTAGAAATACTCGGTTGAGAAACACCGAGCTTCTTTGCGAGGGTGGATTGGTCAAGGTCTTTTTCCTTTCTGCAGCGCTGAAGAAGAACGGAAATATGTGCAAAAAGGCGATTTTTCTTTTTATCTGTGTCAGACAGCGCGTTGAACAGTGTGTCTGAAGTTTTGGCATTAAGCAATTTTTCTTTCAGCGTCATAATTCATTCCTCCAAAATCTTAAGACGTTTAAAAGCTCGATCCGCAGCAGCTGTTATATCTGTTGCGGACTTTTCTTTTGAAGCGGCTAACAATATCAATGCGCCTTCTTCGGAAAGTATGCAATAAATCACACGCGGGTTTGCTTTGCTGTGTGGGTACCGAATTTCGTATAATAAATTATTATAGCCGGACAGCTGTCTAAAAAGCACGCCGTCCGTTGCTTGTGCGCCGCTTTCGTCCAAAATGCGAAGCCGACGGTCTAACCAATTTTGGTAGCGTCTGGCTTCGGCTTTGTTTTTGGAAAATAAGCCGTGGAATTCTTTTTCAAAAACATCCACTTCATATATGTTTTCATAGTCACTCAGTTTTATTAGTTCCACAACTCTATTATTCACCTCGATTTTATAACTTATAAGTTATAAAAGCAAGCAAAAATAAAAAATTCTTTGATTTTTTCATAGCTTTTCACCTTT
This sequence comes from uncultured Eubacteriales bacterium, assembly GCA_934643185.1. GTDB lineage: Bacteria > Bacillota > Clostridia > Oscillospirales > Acutalibacteraceae > Hominenteromicrobium. The sequence continues at coordinate 11,684 of CAKUBN010000044.1, read as the reverse complement.
ACATGCTTTCGCGCTCCGGCATGACCTCAGGCATCGGGCTTGACCTCCGTGTCATGCTTTATAGCTTCGTCTATGGCGCGGTTTATAAACCCGTTCAGGCTTTCGCCGTGCTGCTCGGCGTGGGTTTTGATGATTTCTTTTCGCCCTTTCGCCAAGACCAAGTTGACACGCTCCTTGTTTTCGGATAACCATTTGTTTTTATATTCGGATTTACCAGCCATAAGAATACGCTCCTTCTCCATCATGGCACCATTATAACACAAATATCAATCTTGCACAAGAAACACAATGCACAAATAATCTTGCGTAAGATTAGCAGGTCTGCCTATTTACTTCATCTTGCGCAAGAGATATAATATAGACAGTAAAACAGGGTCAAAAGGAGGGGAAAGCAGTAGTTATTCGCCCAAACGGTGGGCGTGAATTGAAATAGTCAATAAACCAGAAACATGACGTTTCGCGGATTGATGCGGAACAAGTCACCCTCTACCCGGAGGGCGTGGATAGAAACGGTACAATGAAAAATCCCCCTGCAAAGCTCCGGTAAAGCGATGCAAGGGGAAAAGCCGCTGAAACGGCAGCCGTTAAAACGACCTTAGACACCCATAGTATAACACAACAGCCCCCAAACAGCAAGCCCCCGCAGCCGAAAAGAACGGTTGTGGGGTGTTGTTTTTCCCGCGCGTATCGTGTTCACTAATTCACGCGCGTACTCGTGTCATGAAATTCACTTAAAGCCGTGAAAATCGCGTTCCAGAAGCTCTGTGACGCGCTCCGGGTTGCTGCCTTTGGCGCTCCATGCAGAGAACGACGTGGAAACGGAATAGGCGTATTCTTCCCGGAAGCCGTTTAAAAGGCGGCGAGCTTCGGGCTTTCGCATGTTGCGCAGCGCCCGGGCTTCCAACTGCCGTACGCCCGCTTTCGTCATGCCGAGCGTTTCGGCGCACTGCCCGCGCGTTTGGTTCAGGTAGAAACGGGTCTTCAAAACGCGCTGCTCTGCCGGGTCGCAGGTCTCCCGCATGGCGGTTTCAAGCGCCGTGTGCAGGGCGGCGGTGTAGCAGTCGTCTTCCACGTCCGTGATCTGCTGCGCCGCTTCCGGGTCTTCTATCGCGTCGGAAAGCGGGGCGTCGTTATCTTCACCGGCGGGCGCGTCAAAGCTCAGGCAGTCGTCGAGCGGATCGCGCTTCGTATTTCCGTAGCCCAAAAGCTGGGCAAAGGCGTTTTTCAGCGGGTAGGAAAGATAGGTGGTGAATTTATACGCCTGCTCCGGCTTGAACGCCGCAAGGGCTTTTCGGAACGCGCAGTAGGTCTCTTGCTGGAGGTCTTCCAGTGTCACGCCGCGCCCGGAGAGCTGCGCGGGGTCGTGCCTGCGGTAAACGTGCCCCGCCGCTGCCATGCAGAACGGCTTCACCGCTTCCCACAAATCAAAGAGCGCCCGCCGGTCACCCTGCTGCGCCAATACGGCAAGCTGTTCGTTCGTCATAAATTCTCCTTTCTTTTTGCGTGAAACATGAAGGGCGCGGAGGTTAAGTCTTGTACAAGTCTTGCACGCTTCCCGTCAGAGAGACACAGGGTGGTCAAATCTTAACTTTTCCCAGTGTTTATGCGGGTCCCAAGATTTGCGCAGGGGGACAAGACTTGATTTAAGATTTGCCCCTAAACTGCTAAGTCTTGCCCCCCTCTACAAATCTTGAAATATAGATATAATCTATGTTTTTTTAAGATTTGTAGTTTTTTATATGTCTGACGGAGGGGTGTATGTATCAGGTTCGGAAAACTCGGTCTTTTCCACGACCCAAGGCGCACCTTTGCCGCCCGGTTTCACGCGTATGGCAGAGGTTTCGCAGAGCTCCTCTTTTGCCTTGCGTATGGTATGGTAGCCGTAGCCGAATTCTTTCAGCTTGCCTTCAAGGTCTTTTACAGGCATACGGCATTCGTTTTCATCGAGAAGCAGAAGTAAGGTTTCTTTACAATCCTCAATGCGCGGTGTCGTCTTTGCGTCGGAAACTGCTGCCATGTATTCCCGGTCGCGCTTCATGCTCGTTCCGCTGCGGTGGGGTTGACCGGCTTCGTCTATCGTGAACAAAACGGTCTCCTGCAAAGAGGCGTAGTTATTCTTCTCGTTCGAGAGGTAGCGCACGCCGGCTTCCTCCGTGTAGCCCATCATCAGCACGGAACGGGCGATGTCCCACAGGTCGGCGGTGTCGGCGATGCGGTCGCGCCCGGAAGCACCTTTGCGCTTGTTTGTATGGCAGATGATAAGAAACGTCGTGCCGTATTCTTCGCCGAGGGAGATCAGCGGCGCCATACAATCGCGCATGGCGTTGCGGCTTCCCATGTTGATCTCCGGCGGAATGAACCCCTGCACGGGGTCGAAGACGCACAGCGCGGGGCGGAAGCGGCGGATAAACGATGCCATTTTGTGCGTGCCGAACTTGAAGTCCCGCAGCAGCCCTTCTTTGTCGGCGAGAAAATCGGGCGTCAGCACCTTTGTTTGGTCGGCTCCGGCTTCGCGCAGCTTGCGTTTTAGCTTCTGGCGCACGCTGTCCTCTGTGGTGAGAAACGCAACGGAAAGCGGCTTGCGGTCCGTGTCGGCGGTGTCGAGCAGGCTCTTTCGTCCGCTGCTCAATGCGGCGACGATGTTGCACCACAGCGTGGTCTTGCCCGTGCCGCCGTCGGCGGCTAATAAGGTGATTTGCCCTTTCGGCACCCAGCCTGGAATCAGCCACGCGGCTTCCTGCTCGTCAAAATCGCTGAGGGGGGCGGAAGCACTCGAAAAACGCGTCCTCCGGGTTCTGCGCGGCCTCTTGTGCCGCTTCCGCATTGTGCGGGGTATAAACGGGCGTGGTGATCTGCAAGGCTTCCAAGCGGCGCAAAACGTCCTTTTTGCTGCCCTCCATGTCCACGACGTCGGAAATATCGCCGTGCGGCTTTAAATCCGTCCATTCCTGTGTGAGGTCCAGTATTTTCACTTCTGCGGCGTGTCCGAAAAGCGCCTGTGCTGCCCTTAGGGCAAACGCTTTGCCGGGCTCGTCGTTATCTTCAATGATCGTCACGCGCTTGCTTTCGAGCGCTGCGGTGAAATTCCCGTGCCATTTGGAAGCGGCGCCGTCCGGCACGGAGACCGCCGTAAGCCCCATGCGGCGCAGTGTTTCAACGTCCTTTTCGCCCTCCACCATGTAAAGCTCGGGCTTATCTGCCGCTTCCCACAGGTTATAAAGTACCGGCTCCGCGCCGCCGCGCCCGATCTTCATCTCTTTGCCGTCCTTGTGCGACCACACGAAGGTTTTGCCGCCGCTTTCGGTGCGGTAGCGGGTCTTGCGGTACAGAAACGCCCCGTTTTCGTCGGTGTAGTCGTACTTCGCCACAAATTCGCGCTTTTCCTTCCGAGGCTTTTCTTCCTTTTTGAGAGATTCTGAAAAGAGGTCGGCGACCGTGATGCCGAGCGCCCCGCAGATTTTCTCCGTCGTGCATCCGGCGTGGCACTTTAAGAGCACGCGCCCGTTTTTGCCCTCTGTGACGGATAAGCTGTTTGATTTGTCTTCATGTGCCGGGCACCGTGCGGAACAGCCGTGGACGTTCTGCAGGCGTGCCTTAATTTCGTCTAAGGTCAAATTTTCACTTCCTTTTCAAAAATGCCGAAAGCGGCGTTCAGCGCGCCGCTTGTGTTTATAGCTTTCTATCCCACACCAAAGCCGTGATGAACAGCCTGCGCACGTAGCTCAACGGCATGTGCTGCATCAGCTTCACGGTAGCGTCTATGAGTTCTTCCCGGCTATCTGCACTTGACTTTTCCGCCGGTTCGTGGTATCGTCTGGGTGAGGATTTATTTGTCTTTGCGTCTCGCTCGGTTGCCGCCGAACGGGGCGCTTTTTTTGTCCGGGGGTCTGTTACTTGCGGTATGACGGCAATGTTCCTTTCGCAGAAAAATAATCTATAAGCTCATCGCGGGGAATTTCTAAAAGCTCGCCGATGATTTCCATTTCATCAATTGTCCACGGCTTGTGCCCGTTGATGCGGGTGCAGACGTAGTTCACGCCGCGCCCAATGGCTTTTACAATGTCCGTCTGCGTTATGCCGCGCTCGAACATGCGGCCTTTTAATTTGTTCCATTTGACCATGGTTCACGCTTCCTTTCTGTGTGCGCCCGTCTTAAACAGGGCTTCGGCTTCTTTTCGCTCGACTTCGGTTGCTTTGTCGATGTTCTGAATAAGCCAGTGGCGGAGTTTGTCGACCGTGTGCGGTACGTATTCTTGTTTCTCATAGAGGTCCGGACGCTGCAAACGGCTTTTCAGCGCGTTTAATTGCCAACGGAAGTCCGACATGACGGGCACGTCTACGACGGGCACGGCCTGCCCTTTGAACCGCGAAAGACCGATGACCGGATATTCTTTCCCGCCTATGGGGTATGTACCTAATGAATTCTGCATGTTATTTCGTCCTTTCTGTAAGCAATACCGCTTTCATCGCTTCATAATCCACGCCGACAGCGTACAGGCTCGCAACGGCGTTTTCCTGCTTCTGGTAGGCGGAAAGTTCGTCCGCGGTCAGAAGATCCACCGCCCGGCGCTTGCTGCCCGGGGCGCGTTCCTTCCTGATCTGCGCCGCCGTCTTGCCGAAAGCGGCTTTGTACGCCAAATCGGTGTATAGCTTGTAGTCCCAGCGGTTCGCCTCCGGGTTATCGCGTATCATGTCCGTAAGGCTCCGCCGCTGCGGCTTGCCCTCTGCACGCAGCTCGCGGCGTTTTGTCAGTTCGGCGCGCATGGCGTAGAACTCTTTCACCAGTGCTTTCTTGAACGCCTTTACCGGCTCGGTATTACGCAGGTATGTAATCAAAAGCGTCGCTTGCTGCTCGTTCAGGTGGTAGAGCTTTTCTTTTTGACCGGTAGTTGAGTTCTCTAAAGCTCGGATTTCAAATCCGACCTTTCCGAAGCTTTCAAGGTCCTTTTTGTGGTTACGAATAAGCCTTGTAACCGTTGCGCGTTCTATCAGCGCGCTTTCCGCTATGATCTTATCCGTGGTGTACGGTTCGTGTTCTCCTGCTTCCAGAAACACCAGCTTCGGAAGCGGCTCTGCCTTGTGGGTCATGCTGTTGCCTCCATGTCTAAAATCTCCGCGACGGGCACGCCGAAGCCTTTTGCGAGCTTCGCAGCGGTGCACGGGCTGCACGTTCCTCTCTGCTTGATCGTGGAAATGTTCTGCCGAGAAATGCCGGAAAGTTCCGCAAGCTTCGTCAAGGTCAGTTCCTTTTCCGCAAGAAGCAGTTCAAATTTGTTTTTACTGAGTTTCATTGTGTGGTTCACCTCACTGTTTGTTCCTTATAGGAACATTATATGCTAAAATTATGTTCCTGTCAAGAAAATAATTTATCTTTATTGATTTTTTGTTCCAGATAGGATAAAATTGAAGTACATTGTACTACAGGTGGTGTGTATCATGGTAGGAACTAAAATAAGGGAATTTAGAAAGCAAAAAGGAATTACGCAGCAACAGTTAGCAGAAAAAATAGGTGTGCAGCACGCTGTTATTTCTAAATATGAAAACGGGAAAATAGAACCTTCTTTAACACAGATAAAAGCAATAGCTAAGGCACTTGACGTTAATACTGTAGATTTAATTGACGATATGGTAAACGAAATTCGCGACTTTTTATTAAATGTACAAGGGTTTTCACCGGAAACAGTGCAAAAGGTAATCGACACATATAGTTCTGTTTTGGAAAAAGCAAGACCAGATGATGATGTGATGGTTTCAATGGATGGCACTGTTATTCTTGAAGCCACGGGCGCACATGCAAACGACGTAGCTGCTCGTTTTCGGGATACAGTTAAATATCATTGGTGGATGGAAAGAATAGAAAAAGCGATGAAAGTGATGAATGAAACAGGGCAAAAGAAAGCTATAGAACAGATTGAAGATCTTGCCAAAATTCCAGATTATCAAATAAAGGTTGATGAGGAATAACAATCCCACTATCAGCACCTTAGCCAGCTCAAAATTGAGCGCGCTAAATTCTGACTCGCTTTCGATGAGGTGCATCTAACACCCCTTACCCAATGGGATAAGCCAGACTGCCCCCCATTCACCGGCATGGGTATCGATTTGACCGACGCCCTAAGCCGAGTGCAGCCGCTTCCGTTCAAAGCTTCGTCGCGCGCCTATTTTACAGATTTGAACGGATTTTGTAAACCTTTTTAGGGTGTTAGAAATGTTAGGATTCTTTTTAGGGTGTCCATCTGATAGACGTCCCTTTTTAGGGTGTCAGATATGTCAGGACGAAAGCGAAAGCAGTCAAAGAATTTCAGGTTTTTTCAGGTCGTTCACTTGCCCACTTGTACAATCTCCCCAACCCCGAAAGCGGCGCTTTGTGCAAGCTGCATACGCACGTTATACACACGTTCAGAAAATTTTGTCCACACGCGCCCGCGCCCGGAATGATAGGAAATATCGGGCTTTACGGAAATACAAAGCACTGCTTTGTGGACAGCTTGCCTTATGCCCTGCACCGCTTCCGCGTCAAAGGGGTGGGGGAGGGACCCCCGCACCCACGTTGGCGACCCGGTGCCGTCCGGCGCCGATTTACACACAGAGGAAATTTGAAGGCGGGTGGGCAGTAATCATAACGAAATATAACGGTTCGGCGGCATACAGCTACAAAAAACTACATTTGCCCTTAGGTGTCGGTTTAACGCACATAGCTCTAAAACGCTCTGTAACGCGCTGTAAGCGACGATAAGCGAAAACATAAATTTACCCTATGAAGACAAAAAGCCCGTGCAGAGACGCACAGGTGGAAAGGAGAAGCGCATATATGGGAAAGCGGACGAACACGGCGACGTGGAACGAAAAATATAACCGCTGGCAGATCAACGTACAGAAAGACGGATACCGCCGCAGCTTTTACAGCTCCGCCCCCGGCAGGACCGGCCAGAGAGAAGCCAACGCCAAAGCGGATGCGTGGCTTGACAGCGGGATCATCGGCGCCGCTTCCAATATCGAAAAGCTCTTTTCTGAGTTTGAGGAGGCGAACAAGCTGCTTTCCGGGTCCTCGGCAGCGGCGCAGATTGAGTATTATAAGCGTATCTGGATCGTGCCGAATATCGGGCGCGTGAAGATTTCCAACGTCTGCGACAACGATATACAAAAGCTGCTTGACCTCATGGTCTCGAAAGGGCTTTCCCGAAAGTCCGTCCAGAACTGCAAGGGGATCCTTTCAAAGTTCTTCAAATGGTGCCGCAAGAACAAATACACGGAATACCGCCCGGACGACGTGGAAATAGCCGCCAGCGCCCGAAACAAGGGAAAGCGGGTCTTGCAGCCGGAAGAATTGACGGTGCTGTTTTCGTCCGATGAGACGACCTTCAACGGAAAGCCGCTTTCTGACCCGTATATTTATTCCTATCGCTTCGCCGTCCTTACGGGTCTGCGCCCCGGCGAACTGCGCGGGCTTAAATGGGAGGACATAACCGGCAGCGTCGTCCATGTGCGCCGGTCTATCAATATCCACGGCGAAGAAACGCGCGGCAAGAATGAAAACGCCGTCCGCAGCTTTGTTTTGTCCGAGCAAGCCGCCGAAGCGCTGCGCTGCCAGAAGGAGCAGGGGCGCCGCGGCGCCTATGTGTTTCCGCTTCCGCCGCACGCGATTTACTATAACGGTTGGAAGACATATTGCAAACACAACGGCATCACGCCCGTCAGCCTTTACGAACTCCGCCACACCTTCGTCAGCATCGCGAAGACGCTTTCAGAGGGCGAAGTAAAGCCGCTCGTAGGGCATTCCAAAAGCATGGACACGTTCGGCGTGTACGGGCATGAGCTGAACGGTGAGGACGCAGCCACCGCCCGAAAGGTCACGGCGCTGTTTGAGAGGTTCACCGCACACCCATCAGAAGCGGAAAGCGGCACACCGATGCAGCGCCTGTGCGATAAGCTGCACAGCATTACAGACGACGAAACCGCCGCCGAAATCCTCGCGCTTGTCGATGAGATCATAAAAGAAAAAAGCGCCGAAAAAACCGGCGCAGAATAAAAAGTGTGTTATTTTGTGTGTTACAGATAAATCAAAAACCCGCAGAACATCAGTGTTCATGCGGGGTTTCTTTGGCGCGCTTGACTGGATTCGAACCAGCGGCCTACAGAGTCGGAGTCTGTCGCTCTATCCAACTGGGCTACAAGCGCATATGAAAATTTTGGAAGGTCATTTTTCAACGGAGCGGCGGCGGTCGCGGCAGCGCGCCGTGCGCAGATGCTCAAAAAGCTCTGCACGGTCTTCCGGGGAAGCGGAACGGTAATACGCCAAAAGCTGCTGCTCATCGGTGGAAAGATCCTGCACAGAATCGGCAAGGTAGCGCTCTTTGCGGCGTGCACGCACCTTCACGCGCTGGCCGGAATCACTCAGGCGCATCGCGTCCGTGGGGCTGGCACTGTAACCGCACAGCTCATCTAAAGAAACGCGGTAAAGGCGGCAAAGACGCATCAGGTCAAAAATCACAGGCGTCGTTTTGCCGGTCTCATAATACGTGTAGGTGGAACGCTCAATGCCAAGAATATTCGCAAGGATCGACTGCGTGTAGCCGCTTTCTTCACGGAAGCGCTTAAGCCGCCGGCCGAAGATCACCTTAGATTCCATTTCTTCCATAGCTTCTCACCATCCGCTGTGCCATACTGTGAAAATCGTGCACACAAAATTGTGTGGTATCTTATCGAATAAGGTACAAACCATAGTATACGCTATTTTGCATTTTATGCACGACTATGTGAGAAATGTTCACGTGGATGATGTGAATATTCTGTACAAATCAAAACCATTACCAAATATCAGTATACACAGTCTGCATACAGAAAAATGTCGATTTTTGACGACTGGGACGAAACATCCGCGTTAGCTTTGTTCTGTTCATGCCCCCTAAGAAGAGTGCAGCGCAATTTTCAAAAAGCTCGGCGAGGTACGCCGATCAAGGCATTTTCGAAAATTGTGCTGCACTTGTTGACTTTCTGCCCTTCTGCGTTAACATGGATATTGGCAAAATACCGATTCAATCCAATTGAAAATAGCCCTCATGGACAGTTTTATTCCCATCAAACTTGCCGGCCGCATGGCAACCCGTCATCATAACACACAAGCAGACAACTACCGGCAAAACCATGCGGTTCTTGTTTCTCATGCTTTTGGAATTCCTATTCCGTAAATCTATCGTATCCCCACCAATCCGGGATCAGCTCTTTGAGCCTTACTGTCTTTTGCGTTTCAAGGTCAAGAAGGATCTCAATATCTCCACTGTTTTTATCCAACTGCATCATATATTCACGGCAAGCACCACAAGGAGAACCGACTTTTCCGTCAGGCATTACAGCAACTACTTTATCGATCTGATTTTCTCCGTTTGTGATCATATTGGCAATGGCATTTCTCTCTGCACACATTCCAAGGGTTGAAGCCGTATCAATACAAACGCCAACATAAATATTTCCTTGCTTCGTAAGAATTGCAGCGGCAGCTCCTCCCGCATCTATGAACGGCGAAATTGTTCGGCCATTTTGCACCTTAACCGCTGCATTGTACAATTTGTTCCACATAAATGATCACCTCGATAATTTCTTATATATTTTATAAATCCATACAGATACGGATATTTATATTTTGCGCTCGAACCCGGGACACCCCTAAAAATAAAAAACAGAATAACGATCGTAAATGCAGTTCACGGTGTTATCGGTGAATATACATTCTGGACGGTTCTGTTTCGCCGTCGCCCTGCGCCATGCACAGGAACTCCCAGTCATAACGCTCATAGAAGCTTGTATGATCTGTAAGCAGGTAAACAGGCGAAATCCCCTTTGTTCTCAAGTCCTCCACCACCATATTGAGCAGCTTCCCTGCGATTCCCCGGCAGCGGTGGCTTTCCTCCGTATAGACAGCACAAATGTTGGGGGTCAGATCTTTTCTGTCGTGAAAATCATTTTCGATCACACCCAAGCCGCCGACGATCTTATCTCCGTCCAGGCAGAGATACCAGCCGTAATCTGTTGTGCCATTCAGATAATCGTCCATACACTCCAGATAGGCTTCTTGGGGGACTCCCCATTTCTGATGAAACCACTCGGCGGCCTGATCTTTTAATTTGGGCTGCTGTTTAAGATCGATATATGTAAATTCATTCATTGCTCTTTCTCCCTTTCTGAAAATTGCATGACTGCCGGCTAAGTAAGTTCGATCGTTTTATCCATAACTACTGAACGTCTTTTTCCTCTGTCAGCTCCGCGCCGCAGCGGCACAGCAGGGAGATAACGATAAACATGACACCCAACGCAATGCTGCCGCCATTATCGAAATACATATCCAGCTCAGCCGCCTTTTCCACCTTCATAAAGCCGACGATAACACCTCAAAGTGGGTATGGGGCTGTTTCACCGGCCGTTAACGCAATCTGCACCGCAAATCGAGTCTTTTACTGTTTCTCCTCATATCATTGAAAAGACGCAGAACAAACCTGCATTTTTAAGGTTTGCTCTGCGTCTTAGCGTCTGGCAATTTTACTTCTTCAATTTTACCGCTGCGAAAGGTAATGACACAGCTATAATGGCACTTCGGGCAAAACAAGGGAAAATCCTCTAACACCGTATGCTCCCGAACTTGTGTCCGTGTCTTGCTGCCACACTTGGGGCAGCGGATCCAATCTGTTTTTTCGCATATCTCCATCTACTGTCACTTCCTCTCTTTGAATCTTATTTTCGGTTCTGATGACGTTTGCGAAGCTGTTCATTCACCTCCGCTGCGGTTCGGGCGCTTTGACCGAAATCGATCAAATGCCAGACGATTTTGGCAGCCAGAATAAAACCGGCATAAATCATACCGTCCAAGGCGTTGTACCAAAACGCCCAATGATGCGCAAGAGGAAGCAATACTGCTTCCAGTACGATTGCGTGCAGTATGGTACGACCCCACCATGCCCTCGGTGTTAAATCACCTTTAGAATAATAAACGACCAGCGTAGCCATGCACACCAATGTAAAGAGGATACATCTTCCAAAAAAGGTGACTACCGGCAACTGCGAAGCAGGGTTAAACAGCAGGCACATGAAAAAGGTGCTGAGCATAATAATCCCGTAGGCTACAACAAAGCGGTGAAGCCAAAAAACAAGCTTTTTCATACGTGCCTCCTATATTCCCAGCAGACGCTTGAGCTCACCGACATACTGCCGGGAAATCATGACTTTTTCGTTATTCGTCAGCGTGGCCTCGAACCGTCCTGATACAGAAGGGTGGACATACCGGATCTTATCCGCGTTCAGGATCATGGACTTACTGCACCGGAACAGCATAGAGGTTCGACACAACTCTTCAAATTCGTACAGCTTTTGCTTACACGCAAAAACGGCTTTCTCGCAATACAGGAAAGAGCGGCCTTCCATAACTTCAAAGTAATAAACATCACTGAGCTTCAGCCGGTACACCTTTTCATCGAGCAAACCGCTGATCGTGATCTCGCCGGCCGTGACAGCACGGATCGCTTCCACCCATTTTTCCTGCATATCGTAGCAGCGAACAATCACTTCTTCCTCATTTTCATAAGGGATCTGTTTCACAGACAGCTTCATGTCCACACCTCCTCGTATAATAAAATAGTAGTATTTATAGACCGCTCTCCAGCGGGATGCTACAATATTTAAGATGCTGTGGATTG